>DASVBB010000036.1:0-13666 GCA_036376045.1 Nitrospira sp. | reverse complement strand
CCGCCGAAGACGTGATGGTGGCACGTAACGTGTCCTTGGCCGAATTGACAGGCGCCCGGCTGCATCTGGCCCATATCAGCACGGCGGGATCCGTGCGTATGGTCCGTGAAGCCAAGTCGCGCGGCATCAAGGTCACGGCAGAGGCCTGTCCCCATCATTTCACGTTGACCGAAGAAGTCGTCCGCGGCTTCAACACGTTGGCAAAAATGAATCCACCCCTCCGGACCTGGCAGGACGTGCAGGCCATCAAGGACGGACTACGGGACGGCACGATCGATGTGATTGCCACCGATCATGCGCCGCATGCGACCCAAGAGAAGCAGCAGGGGTTTACGGAGGCGCCCTTCGGCATCGTCGGACTGGAGACGGCGCTGCCGTTGACGCTGGCGCTGGTCGAGGAAGGAATTCTGTCGTTGGAGGCTGCGGTTGAAAAGCTGAGCACCGCCCCGGCCAGGGCGTTCGGTCTTGCCAAGGGGACCTTGGCGGTGGGAGCGGACGCGGACGTGGTCATCATCGATCCGCAGGCTCAATGGGAAGTCGATCCGGGCAAATTCCGTTCGAAAAGCCGCAATACCCCGTTTGCCGGATGGAAGGTGAAGGGTCTCGTCCTGACGACGTTCGTGCGCGGTCGCGTGGTGTTTGAGGCTCCGGTGTCCGCGTGAACCGAGTCGGATGGCGGACGGTCTGCTGTGTGAGTCTTGAATGGCTGGCACTCGGGGTATGGGTGGGAGGATTGATCGTGTTGGTAGGCGCCGTCATTCCTGCGGTCTTCAACACCTTGGGGGGACAGGAATCAGGCGGCTTCTTCTTGACCAGGGCGTTCGAAGGTTATAACCGGCTCGTCGTCGTGGCACTGCTCGTGCTTGTGACGGCCATGGGGTATAGGCAGTGGCGCGGCGAGCCCGTCGCCAAGGTCAGTCGAAGCGAATGGTTGTTATTAAGCGCCATGGGAGGCATTGCCGGTGTGATCATCCTGGTGCTCCATCCCCAAGCGGCAGCCTTGCAGGCGGAGGCGTTCGGCCTCAAGGATGAGCAGGCCAAGAAGGCGGCGTTCGAAGCCTTCTTTCGGCTTCATAAACCCATCAGGTCCCTGTACGTGGTGAACATGTTGTTGGGAATCTGGCTCTTGGTGCTCAAAACGAAACGATCGCTGCAGCAGGAAGGGATGCCGGCGTGAGCAAGGCGGTACTGGCATTGGCGGATGGCACAGTGTTCGAAGGCCGTCCCCTCGGCTTTCACGGGGAGGCGGTGGGGGAAGTGGTCTTCAACACGGCCATGACCGGCTATCAGGAAGTCTTGACGGATCCGTCCTATAAAGGACAGATCATTACCATGACCTGTCCGCATATCGGCAATTACGGGGTCACGCCGGAGGACGTGGAGTCGACCAGGATCTGGGCAGAAGGGTTCATCGTCAAGGAAGCAAGCCAGCGGCACAGCAACTGGCGCAGCACGCAGGGTCTCCATGACTACCTAAACACGGCGAGGATCGTCGGCATCGAAGGGCTGGATACACGAGCGCTGACCCGGCACCTGCGTGAGCACGGCTCGCAGCAGGGCGTGATTTCACATCTAGAAATCCCCTCTGAGCGTGCGGTGGAAAAGGCACGCCGGGCGCCAGGTATGATCGGACGAGATCTCGCGTCAGAGGTGACCTGCCGATCGAGTTACGATTGGAGTGACGGATCCGGCGAATGGATGCCGGCGCCAACCGCCGGTAGCACGTCCACGCATCGCCGGTGGAAGGTGGTGGCGTACGATTTTGGAGTCAAGCAGAATATCTTGCGCCGGTTAATCGATGTGGGTTGCGACGTTCACGTGGTGCCCGCCTCTACGACCGCCTCGCAGGTGGAAGCGCTGAAACCCGACGGGATTTTTCTTTCGAACGGGCCGGGCGATCCGGAGGCGGTGGCCTATGCCGTCGAAGCGATGCGCTCGTTGATCGGCCGCCGACCGATCTTCGGCATTTGCCTGGGTCATCAGATTCTTGGCTTGGCGCTCGGACTCAAGACGTACAAATTGAAATTCGGCCATCATGGCGCCAACCATCCTGTGATGAATCTCCGAACGAGGAAAGTCGAAATCACATCGCAGAATCACAACTTTGCCGTCCAGGTTCCCGGGGTGGGCGATGTGATTCCCGAACACCCGCCGATTGTCGAGACCGCGTTCGGCAAGGCGGCAGTGACGCACCTGAGTTTGAACGACCGGTCGATCGAAGGCCTGGCCTGTATGGATCAGCCGGTGTTTTCGGTACAATATCACCCTGAAGCCTCGCCGGGGCCTCACGACTCGGCATATCTCTTTACCGAATTCGTACAGCTGATGGAGAAGTCGAATGGCTAACATGCAGAGCATTCTCGTGCCTGTGCTGTTGACGGCGATGCTGACCCAAGCGGGATGCGTGACAATCAATCTCCTCGAGCCGCCCGGACCAATCCAGGAAGTGCAGCTGGACGGGTCCGGCGACAGCAAGATCCTGCTGATGGACTTGTCGGGCGTAATCAGCTCGCAGGAAAAAGAGGGATTGCTGCCACAGCCCAATCTGCTGGCAACCTTCAAGGAAGAGTTGACCAAGGCGTCGAAGGACGACAAGGTCAAGGCGGTGGTTGTGCGGATCAACAGCCCGGGCGGCACCGTCAACGCCTCGGATATCTTGTATCACGAGCTCAAGACCTTCAAAGCAAACAAGAAAATTCCCGTCATCGCCTCGATGATGGATGTCGCGGCTTCCGGTGGCTATTACCTCGCGATGGCCACCGATCAGATTTTGGTTCATCCGTCGACCGTCACCGGCAGCATCGGCGTCATCATGCTGACGGTGAACGCGAAGGGACTGCTGGAGAAGGTCGGCGTCGAGGCCAATGCCATCACCTCCGGCCCCCGCAAGGATATGGGGTCGCCGTTCCGCACGATGACGCCGGAAGAGAAAGCCATTTTCCAGAGCGTCATCGATTCGTTCTATCAACGGTTTTTGATGGTCGTCCAAGAAGGGCGGCCTCAGCTGTCCGCCGAAAAAATCAAGAAGCTGGCGGATGGACGCATTTATTCCGGGGAGCAGGCCAAGGCGGAGGGGTTGGTCGACGATGTTGGCTACCTCGAGGAGGCAATCGAGCGGGCCAAAAAAAATGCCGGCCTTACCGAAGCCCGCATCGTGACCTATCGCCGGCGCGGGGAGTATCAGAACAATATTTATTCGCAGGTCCTGAACGGTGGATCTGGATTGAGCAGTTTGGCCAATATGGACCTGCTGTCCATCGTCCGCGGCGGAAGCCCACAGTTTATGTATCTCTGGATGCCGTAAGCCGGACATGGCTCGATCGACCACTGATAAGCTTCTCGATCCGACAGCCCTTCCCCACGTGCTGCACAGCGAGGTGGGACGGCGTGCGGCCCTGGTCTGGGGCGTTCGCGGCGCCCTCGGCCTCTATGCGGCGCTCGGCACCGGCGCTGTGGCCGGGCTTCTCGGCGCACTGTCTGGATGCTATCGCGCGCCGGGAACAGCGCGGGATCAGCTGATCTTTTTCTCGGAAGAAAAGGAACTGGAATTCGGTCTCAGCGCGTACCGTGAGGTTCTGCGGGAGGCTCGCCTGAGCAACAATCCCGACATCAACGAGCAGATTCAGCGGGTGGGACGCAAAATCGCATCTGTGGCCCACAAACCCGAATACCAATGGGAATTCGCGGTCATCGAAGACGAAAAGATGGTGAACGCTTTCTGTTTGCCGGGGGGGAAGGTTGCTGTGTTTACCGGCATTTTGAAGCACACCAAGACGGATGCCGGTCTCGCGACCGTGATGGGACACGAAATCGCTCACGCGCTGCAGCGCCATGGCGTAGAGCGCATGAGCCGCAGCATCATCGATCAGATCGCCCAGCTCGGGGCCATCGGCGCTGCGGCCGCTGGTTCGTCGAGCGGAGGCGCCATCCAGGGTCTTCTGGGCGCTTATGGCGTCAACGTGTCGCTGCCGTTTAATCGCAAGCAGGAGTCCGAAGCGGATTACATCGGCCTCCGATTGATGTCGCAGGCGGGGTATGACCCGCGAGAGTCCGTGCCATTCTGGGAACGCATGAGCGGCTGTCCGAGGCAGATGATCGATAAACTCTGCTTCCGGTCGCAGCACTCGATCCCCGAGTTTCTCTCGACGCATCCGTCCGACGTGACCCGCATCCATCAATTGGAGGCGTGGATGCCGGAAGCGATGCGCTATTATCAGGCCGCCGGTGGGGCGCCGCCGCCCGCTCCCGCGCCCTACAAACCGGCCATCGGGCCAATGCCTCAGGCCAGTTAACTCTTCATGCCGAAACGTACGGACATCAACAACATTCTGCTGATCGGATCCGGTCCGATTGTCATCGGCCAGGCCTGCGAATTCGATTATTCCGGCACGCAGGCCTGTAAGGCGCTGAAGGAAGAGGGCTATCGGGTCGTGCTGATCAACAGCAATCCCGCCACGATCATGACGGACCCTGAATTGGCGGACCGGACCTATGTGGAACCGATCACGCTGGATGTGGTGGAGAAAGTCATTGAGCGGGAACGCCCCGATGCATTGCTTCCGACCATGGGAGGACAGACTGCGCTCAATGCGACGATGGGCCTGGTCAAGCGGGGCACGCTGGAGAAGTATGGCGTGACCTTGATCGGTGCATCGGCGGACGCCATCCATAAGGCGGAGGATCGAGACGCCTTCAAGCAGGCGATGCAGGGCATCGGTCTCCGGGTGCCAGAGAGCGGGACGGCGCGCAGCCGCGACGAAGCCATTCGGGTGCTGGAGCGCGTCGGATTTCCGGCCATCATCCGTCCGTCATTTACCATGGGCGGCACCGGCGGCAATATCGCCTACAACCGCGAAGAGTTCGAAAAATTGATCGAGTGGGCGCTGGCGATGAGTCCCGTCGGCCAGGTGCTCATCGAGCAATCGTTGATCGGGTGGAAGGAATATGAGCTCGAGGTGATGCGGGACCTGAAGGACAATGTCGTCATCATCTGTCCAATCGAAAATTTTGATCCGATGGGCGTGCACACCGGGGACAGCATCACTGTCGCGCCGGCCATGACGCTGACCGATAAGGAATACCAGCGGATGCGCGATGCCGCACTGGACATCATCCGCGAGATCGGCGTTGAGACGGGTGGGTCGAACATTCAATTCGGCATCAATCCCGACAACGGCGAGATGATCGTCATCGAAATGAACCCGCGCGTGTCACGCAGTTCTGCCCTGGCGTCGAAAGCGACGGGGTTCCCGATCGCCAAGATTGCGGCGAAGCTTGCCGTGGGCTATACCCTCGATGAAATCACGAACGACATCACCGGCGTGACGAAAGCCTCCTTCGAGCCGACGATCGACTACGTCGTCGTGAAAATTCCCCGGTTTGCCTTCCAGAAATTCAAGGGCGCCGATCCGACGCTCACGACGCAGATGAAGTCGGTGGGTGAAGTGATGGCGATCGGCCGCACGTTCAAGGAGTCGCTGCAGAAAGCGATCCGTTCACTCGAGTTGGATTTGAACGGATTGGTGTCTCGGCTCGGCATCGACCGGGGCATTCCGGACACGTTCGACCGGCCGGGGGCGATGGAACGGCTCCGCCAGCAATTGCGCATTCCCGTGGCGGAGCGCATGTGGCATCTGGCCGATGCCATGCGGCTGGAAATGTCGAGCGAGGAACTCTTCGCACTCACCAAGATCGATGGATGGTTTTTAGAGCAGTTACGCGATCTCGTGACATTCGAGCAGCGGCTGATCGGGCAGGCGGAGAAGCGTCCACCGTCGCTCGACGAGGCGCTGCTATGGGAAGCCAAAGAGCTGGGCTTCTCGGATGAGCGCATTGCCTATCTGACCTCGTGGCCGCTTCGAACCATCCGCGCGCAGCGATCATCGGCAGGGGCCCGGTCGGTGACGTACAAACGGGTAGATACCTGCGCAGCCGAGTTCGAGGCGCACACCCCGTATCTCTACTCCACCTATGGAAACGAGTGTGAAGCGCGCCCGACGGACCGAAAGAAGGTCATCATCCTCGGCGGAGGGCCCAACCGGATCGGCCAGGGGATCGAGTTCGATTATTGCTGCGTACATGCGGCCATGGCGTTGCGCGACGAAGGCATCGAGACGATCATGGTCAATTGCAATCCAGAAACTGTGAGCACGGACTACGATACTTCCGACCGCCTGTACTTTGAGCCGTTGACCGAAGAGGACGTGTTGAACATCATCCAGCGGGAGCGGCCGCTGGGCGTGGTCCTTCAATTCGGCGGACAGACGCCGCTCAAGTTGGCCATCCCGCTCTCGAAGGCCGGAGTCCCGATTTTGGGCACGAGTCCGGACGCCATCGATCGGGCGGAAGACCGGGAGCGCTTCCGGGAGCTGCTCAATACGCTGGGGCTGAAACAGGCCGACAGCGGGGTCGCGCGTTCCGTGGACGAGGCCGTGGCAATTGCCGCCAGGGTCAGTTACCCCGTCATGGTGCGGCCCTCGTATGTCCTGGGCGGGCGCGCCATGCAGATCGTCTACGATGAAGCTGGGTTGCTGGGGTACATGGCATCCGCCGTCGAGGCTTCCGACAAGCACCCGGTGCTGATCGACAAGTACCTGTCGGACGCCATCGAAGTGGATGCTGATGCGATCTGCGACGGCCGCCGGGTCGTGGTCGCCGGGATCATGGAGCATATCGAGGAGGCCGGCGTCCATTCAGGCGACTCCGCTTGTTCGCTGCCGCCCTATTCGCTCGAACCGACGGTCGTCGAAGAGATTCGACGTCAGATGACGGCATTGGCGTTGGAGCTAGGCGTCGTCGGGCTGATGAATGCCCAATTTGCCGTCAAGGACCAGACCGTCTATGTGCTGGAAGTGAATCCGCGGGGGTCCCGGACGGTGCCGTTCGTCAGCAAGGCGATCGGAGTGCCGTTGGCCAAGCTGGCCATGAAAACCATGGTCGGGCGGACGCTTGAGGAACTCGGATTTCTTTCCGCCCCCCAGCCGGTCCATCTCTCCGTGAAGGAAGCCGTCTTTCCGTTCAACAAGTTCCCGGGTGTCGACGTGCTGCTCGGCCCGGAAATGAAGTCGACTGGCGAAGTCATGGGCATTGATGCGGATTTCGGCTGGGCCTTCGCCAAGTCACAGGCCGGCGCCGGTGCCATGCTGCCAAGGGGCGGCACGGCGTTCGTCAGCGTCAAGGAGAGCGACCGTCCCGCCGCCCGTGAGGTGGCAACGCATCTGCGGCGGCTGGGATTCACCGTGTGGGCGACCAGCGGCACAGCCGGCTATCTGCGCGATCATGGAGTGGATGCGAAAACGGTGTTCAAAGTGACTGAGGGGCGGCCTCATATCGTCGACCACATCAAGAACGGCGAGGTGGCGCTGGTCGTCAATACCGTTGGCACGGCGGCGTCCCATGCCGATTCGCTGTCGATTCGCCGGGAATCCCTGAACAAGGGGTTGGCCTACTTCACGACGATGCGCGGAGCACGGGCCGCCGTCATGGGCATCGAAGCGATCCTCAAGAAGGAATTGACCATCCGCTCGCTGCAAGAGCACCACGGCGGGCCGGAGCGGTGATGGAGCAATCCGCTTTCTTCAACGTTCTGCGGGAGGGGTAACTGTCCTATGCCGTCACCGATTACCAAGAAAGGCTACGATGCGCTGAAGGCGGAACTCGATCGTCTCCGGAAAGTGGAGCGTCCGCAAGTGATCGAAGCCATCGCCGAAGCTCGCGCCCACGGGGATTTGAGCGAAAATGCGGAATATGACGCCGCCAAAGAGCGGCAGGGTTTCATTGAAGCGCGCATCGCCGAAATCGAAACCAAGCTGGCCGATGCCCGGGTCGTCGAAATCGCCGGACGGAGTTCCGATACCGTCGTGTTCGGCGCCACGGTCTCGGTCATCGAGCAGGAGTCCCAGGCCAAGCGTCAGTATACGCTGGTGGGGCAGGACGAGGCCGATATGAAATTCAACAGGATCTCGATCCAATCTCCGGTCGGCCGTGCCTTGATCGGCAAACGCGTCGGCGATTTTATCGAAGTGACGACGCCGGTCAAAATCGTCGAGTATGAGGTTATCGAGATCAAGTTCGAAGAGTTCTAGTTCGGCCGTATCGACGGTAGAAAGCGGTTCTCATGCCGCATCCCGCCTCCATCATCACCCTGCTGACCGATTTCGGGAAACGGGACTGGTTCGTGGCCAGCATGAAAGGGGTGATCCTGTCGATCAACCCTCAGGTCACCATCGTCGATCTCAGTCATCAGATCGGTTCCCACGAGGTGCAGGACGGCGCCTATGCCTGGAAATCGTGCTACAAGTACTTCCCGGACGGGACCATTCATGTGGCGGTCGTGGACCCAGGCGTCGGCAGCGACCGGCGTCCGCTGATCGCGAAGAGTTCCCGCTACTTCTTTTGCGCCCCCGACAACGGACTGCTCACGCACGTCTTCGAGGAAGAGGGCGACGTCGAAGTCCGTGAAATAGAGAACAAGCAGTATCGGCTGGATGCTGACGGGCATACGTTCGACGGCCGCGACGTCTTCGCGCCTGCCGCGGCGTGGCTCACCAAGCAGCAGCCGTTCGCATCCTACGGGCGGCTGGTTGCCGATGCCCATCGGTTTCCGGTGCCTCAGCCGCAGTGGGAGCAGACGGCGCTGGTGGGAGAAGTCGTCTATGTCGACGGATTCGGGAATCTCATCACCAACGTGTCGTTGCGCCATGTCAAAGAGGTGCGGGAAATCACCAAACGGCCCAATCCGCTGATCAGAATCGGGGGGCAATCGATTGACGGACTGGTGCGATCCTATGCCGAGGGCGACCATGGCTCGGCGCGGGCGCTGATCAACAGCGACGGCCATCTGGAAATTTTCTGCAAGGAAGCGAGTGCAAGCGCACTCCTCAAGCTGAGCCGCCACGAGCCCGTCAAATTGTCTTAGGATCCTGTCAAAGGGCGTCTACAGGTCGGCGAGAACGACGCGTACGAGACCGGAGATATCTTCCATATCGGCGGAGGGAGTGGCCCGGTTGCTGACGCGAGTGTAGCCGGCTTCAATGGCGATCAGCGTGGTCCATTTGGACGACGGCTGGACATCCCATGCCAGAATGCCTTTCCCTCCCACATTTTCCGTATCGATGAGCCGGTCGTTTGAGCGTGAGCTGGCGTAATTCGCCATCGCACTGATTGTGAATTGACGGCTCTGCCGGTAGTGCAGCGAGAGCGAGGCTGAGGGCCCGTCGATGCGCATTCCGGACGCGTCCTGGATTTCTTCCCGATATCCCACCATCGGTGAGATGGTAAAGGTATTGAGTGGCCGGAACGAGGCGCTGAGAAGTTGCATACGCACGTTGCTTTCCGCTCCCGCTCGCAGAAGATCGCTGGTCAGGGCATAACTCGAGCTCAGTCTTACGTTCCATCGCAGACTTTGATAGGCCATGGCACCTTCTAGCGTATGGCTCTGTGTGCGCTGCGGAGCGATGCCGAGGGGCTCGAACATGGTTGAGAACGAGTTGCGGGCGTAGGTCAGGCTCAACTCGGGCCAGGACGGTCTGGCGAGCCCCACGCTCATTCGCCCGAAGGTCTGATTCAGGCGCGGACGCGTGGGATCCTCTGCGACATTGTTCCATAGCTGTCCCACCGCGCTGCGCAGGGTGATCCCATTCCCTTTCCATTCTCCCCACATCTCCCGACTGCCTTGATCCGGACCATTCAGGAAGCCCTGGCCGGCATTTCGATAGCTGAACCCATAATTGATGACCCCGGTGCGTCCGGTGATGCCGAGGCGGATCATTTGTGTCGAGGGATCCACGCGATTGTCCCCGGCGATTCGATTGTTCAGCCAGGTCGCTCCACCATAACTGTTGGCGACCTCCGATTCGGCGACGACCTTTCCGTTCAGCCAGTTCAGCTTGGCGAGGAGTCCTTTGACACGCGGACTCTCTGTATCCGGGGACAGATCGCGCAGGCGGGTGGATGTCGCAGGAACCAGGGCATAGGTGGAGGCGACGGACGTCTGATACAGGAGACCTGAGGACTGGAACGTGGACGGCGTCCCTGATATCTGGAGGGGAGTAGTCAGCGCCGCCCAGGGTTGCGTGCCTGGGGGTGGGGACTCTTCGTAGGCTACGCTCAGCGCGGGAATGCCTACCGCTAACCAGACGAGCATGATTGTCAGTGAACGAGTCATGCCGACCCCCTGGGAGGGCCCGTGTCTGTTTAAAAATCTAGCAGCTGGAGATTAGGCGCTAATCGATTGAAAGCAGGGGTGTTTTTGGCTCTGCGGACAGGCGAGGGGGCTATCGGGGGACGGCGGCGATCGAGCGGGAAAGAATGTTGACCATGCGCGTCAGCGTCCTGCGATTTACGGACAGTGGCGGCATCAGAACGATGATGTGGCCGAGCGGACGGATCAAGAGGCCGCGCTTCCTGGCTTCCTGCGCGACTCGATGTCCGATTCGCGCCTCGAGCGGATAGGGTTCCCGAGTGACACGATCACGCACGAGTTCAATGCCGACCATGAAGCCCTGTTGCCGGATATCGCCGACGTGCGGCAATCCCAGGAGCGGCTTTAACAGCTGGGTCAGCAGGCGGATTTTTGGCCGCAGCGTTACCAGCGTCCGTTCGTTGCGGAACACTTCCAAATTCGCGAGTGCGACGGCGCAGCCGAGCGGATTACCCGTATAGCTGTGCCCGTGAAAAAACGTCTTGAACTCTTCGTACTTTCCTAAAAAAGCACGATAGATTTCTTCAGTTGTCAATGTGGCGGCCAGTGGCAGGTACCCGCCCGTGAGGCCTTTGCTGAGTGTCATTATGTCCGGCGTCACGCCTTCACGGTCACACGCGAACATGGTGCCTGTCCGTCCGAATCCGGTGGCGACTTCATCGGCGATCAGCAGCACCTCATATTGCGTGCACAGCTCTCTCACGCGCTTCAGATACCCTGCCGGCTGGGTGATCATGCCTGCGGCCGCCTGGATCAACGGTTCGATGATAAAGCCGGCGAGTTCGCGTCCGTGCTGCTCCAAGATCCGTTCAATGGGATCGAGGCAGGCGAGGCGGCAGGCCGGATAGGTCAAAGCGAGCGGACAACGATAGCAGTAGGGAGGATCGGCCGCCCGCGTCGGGAACAGCAACGGCCGGAACCGTGCATGAAACAGTTCGATGTTGCCGACGCTGACGGCTCCGACGGTATCCCCGTGGTAGGCCAGGTTCAAATGCAGAAAGCGATTCTTGGGTCCGGCTTCCGGACGGCGCTGTTGCCAATACTGGACCGCCATCTTGAGCGCCACTTCCACCGCAGTTGATCCGTTGTCCGAGTAAAAGACGCGGCTCAGTCCTTTCGGCGCAACGGCAATGAGTTCTCGTGCCAGACGGATCGCGGGTGGATTCGATAGGCCGAGTAGCGTGGAATGGGCAATTTGTTTTCGCTGTTGGTCGAGAGCACGGTCGAGCGCGGGGTGGCGGTGTCCGTGCAAATTGACCCAGATCGATGACGTGCCATCCAGATAGGTCCGTCCCTGGGTATCGATGAGATACGGGCCCTTTCCCCGTTCAATGATGACGGGGTCTTCCTGCTCCCACTCCTGCATCTGGGTAAAGGGATGCCACAGGTATTGCCGGTCCCAATCGCCCAACGGGGGTGCGTTTTTTTTCTTCGCCATTGGACGTGTGCTGTCGTGATGCCGTTCTTGAGGGCGACGCGGAAAAATCAATACTGGAGCGGGCGCGGCGCGGATTATACGAGGGGCTGTTTACTTTGACAACCCGGGGGGCAGTTACTATAATGAACCGGTTTTATTGATGAAATGAGCTAGGATTTGCAAAGCCTCATACGCAATTTCTCAATTATCGCCCATATCGATCACGGTAAATCAACCCTCGCTGACCGGTTCCTCGAAGCCACTGGCGCTGTGACGGCCCGTGAGGCCAAGGACCAGATCCTCGATGCGATGGACCTGGAGCGGGAACGGGGGATTACGATCAAGGCCCATGCGGTGGCGATCCGCTACAAGGCCAAGGACGGGAATAGCTACGCCCTGCACCTGATCGATACCCCCGGGCATGTCGACTTCACGTACGAGGTCTCGAGAAGTCTTGCGGCCTGCGAGGGTTCGCTGCTGCTCGTCGATGCGACACAGGGTGTTCAGGCCCAAACCATTGCCAACGTGAATCTTGCGATGGCCAACAAGCACGTGATCATTCCGGTCATCAACAAGATCGATCTGGCCAGTGCCGACGTGGAGAATACCAAGCATTCCATTTCCGACGTGCTGATGATGGAAGCCAGCGATGCGATTCCGATCAGTGCCAAGGAAGGGCGCGGTGTTCCTGAGGTGCTCGAGGCCATCATCGAACGGATTCCGCCGCCGTCGGGTGATCCGCACGCACCCTTGAAGGCGCTGATTTTCGACTCGTGGTTCGACAACTACCAGGGTGTGATTGTGTTGACTCGTATTGTCGACGGGGCGGTGCGTCCCGGGATGAAAATCAAGGTCATGTCGAACGACAGGACCTTCGAGGTGATGGAAGTCGGCCATTTCACGCCGAAGCGTGTCAAGAAGACGGAACTGTTGACCGGCGAGGTCGGTTACCTGTGTGCCAATATGAAGGAAGTCGCCGATGTGAAGATCGGGGACACGATTACTGATGCCGTTCAGCCGACGTCGGAACCCTTTCCGGGCTATAAGGAAGCAAAACCGCTCGTCTTTTGCGGCCTGTATTCCACCGATACCTCGAAATACGAAGATTTGCGCGACGCGCTCATCAAGCTGCGGCTCAACGATTCGTCGTTCGTCTATGAACCGGAAACGTCCCTCGCGCTCGGTTTCGGGTTCCGCTGCGGCTTCCTCGGCTTGCTGCACATGGAAATCATCCAGGAACGCCTCGAACGCGAGTATGGCCTGACGCTCATTACGACGGCGCCCACCGTGGTCTATCGGGTCACGACGACCAAGGGCGAGGTGCTCGAAATCGACAATCCGGCGGAACTGCCTCCCCCCAGCAGCATTGAACGATTTGAAGAGCCGTTCATTCTCACGACGGTCATCACCCCCGAGCGCTACATGGGAGCGATTCTCCAGCTGTGTCAGGAGCGCCGCGGCATCCAGCGGAGCATTCACTTCCTCGATCCCACCCGCGTGATGATCAGTTATGAGATGCCCCTCAATGAGGTCATCCTGGACTTTTACGACAAGTTGAAGTCGAGGACGCAGGGCTACGCCTCACTGGACTACGAAGTGCTGGGTTATCGTGAGTCTGACCTCGTCAAGCTGGACATCTTGCTCAACGGCGAGGCAGTGGACGCGTTGTCGTTTATTACGCACAAGGAACGCTCATACCCGCGCGGACGCCAGTTGGCCGAGAAGATGAAAGAGTTGATTCCGCGGCAGATGTTCGAAATCGCCATTCAAGCGGCGATCGGGAACAAAGTGATCGCACGCGAGACCATCGGGGCCATGAAGAAAAACGTCACCGCCAAATGTTATGGCGGCGATATCACCCGCAAGCGCAAGCTGCTTGAAAAGCAGAAAGAAGGAAAAAAACGGATGAAGGCCGTCGGCAGCGTCGAAGTGCCCCAAGAAGCCTTCCTGGCCATCCTGAAGGTTGGTGAGGAATGAGCGTCGATCCCAATCTCCAAAGCTCCGAAGAGATCGCACCTCGGGCGCCGGAGTCGGCCACAGGAGACGCG
>DASVBB010000208.1:0-12307 GCA_036376045.1 Nitrospira sp. | reverse complement strand
CTTATCCCGGAGCTTTCCGCTTCCCTGCTGCGCGTGGTTCTCACTTTCGGGGCGAGGGCTCATCTCGTGTTCGAAGCCCGGTTGGTGTGACTGGTGTTGAGGCGGACGCTGCGCCTGTTTGGACGGTGACATCAAGTTCCTCGTTATTGTTGAAAGCGTAACCTGTCGGAGGTTGCGGACGTTCCGACGTGACCCTGTTTCGCCACGGCCGGACGGCGGCTGCCCACACCGGACGAGGTGGTGCCGAGACATATGGCGGTCGTCGCCGCCAGGGTACCGGCCATGAAGAGGATAATCTCGAGGATCGGCATTTCCACGATACCTTTCGCCTCTGACCGTGGAGAAGGCCGGTGCAAGAGACAGACCTATCCGACAGCCTTGCCAGTAGGCGGAGTTCACTCTCGGACTCAGGCCCATCGCACCATCCCTCGACTGAAGCCATGGACAAAATGTCTGAGGCAGGACAGCTGGTCCGCTCCCAGACACCTGAGGAGATGCCTTTCCCGCTGAACGTCAAATCGTTTACATGTTCCACGGCGTCAAGGGCACTCGATTTGCACGTTTCCCCCTGACCGCACGATGAATGTTGTCAGAAAACAACAGAAGCAGTCGGAATTGCAGCGACAATCAGCCGGCGTGACCGCCCGGTCACGGGCCGCCCCCTCGTCGCTGTTCGTGGTCGGACGCAACTGTTGGCGCGTCGACCGCGCAGAGCGGGCTGCGTTTCTCATCGACGGCGATGCCTATTTCCGGGCGTTTCGCACTGCCGCGATCCAAGCTCACCACAGCATCATCATCCTCGGCTGGGATTTCGACAGCCGGATCAGCATGCTGATCGATCGTGAACCGGACGGGTATCCGGAGCGTCTGGGTGAATTTCTCCATGCACTCCTGATGCGAAGACGCCACCTGCATATCCATGTGCTGACCTGGGACTTTCACATGATCTACTGGAAGGAACGGGAATGGTGGCTGCCTTCGAAGCTCGCCGCACATCGGCGTCTCCATTTCCACAAGGACAGCGCACATCCGGTCGGTGCCTCACATCATCAAAAAGTCGTCATCATCGACGATGCCTTGGCGTTTGTCGGCGGACTGGATTTTGCGCAGTGCCGGTGGGACACCAATCGCCATCCCGGCCGCCATCCGAAGCGCGTACTCATCAATGACGACAGCCCCTGCCGGCCCTTTCATGATGTCCAGTTGATGGTGAATGGCTCGGTCGCCTCGGCGCTCGGAGATCTGGCGCGCGACCGCTGGCGGGCCGCGACGGGGAGGCCTCTTCCGGCCAGCGCCCCGCGACCTCCGGAGGAGGATCTGTGGCCTCAGGCGTCGACGCCGGATATGACGGACGTGCCGGTGGCGATCGCGCGGACCGCGCCCCCGCTTGGAAAGCGCGCCGCCATTGGCGAGGTGGAAGCGCTCTTTCTCGACAGCCTGAACAGGGCCCGCCGATATATCTACATCGAAACGCAGTATTTGACGTCCCGGACGGTCGCCGACTGTCTTGCAGCGCTCCTGCAGAATCCGAAAGGTCCTGAGATCGTGATGGTGCTGCATCCCAACAGCGACGGGTGGCTCGAGCAGCACACCATGGACGTGCTGCGCGGGCGTGTGCTCGAGCGGCTGCGCGCCGCCGACCGGTTTCACCGCTTGAATCTCAACTATCCCAAGATTCCAGATCTCCACGGGCAATGCATCAGCATGCACAGCAAGGTGTGCATCATTGATGATGAGATCGTACGCGTGGGATCGGCAAATCTTAGCAATCGTTCCATGGGATTCGATACGGAGTGTGACCTGGCGATCGAAGCGGCCGGCAATCCCGCCATCCGCCGGGCGATCGCGACCTTCCGGCACACACTGCTCGCGGAGCATCTCGGTGTGAGCCCGGAAGCGGTCGGCCGTGAGCTTCAGAAGGATCGATCGTTGATCGGAGCGGTGGAACGGCTCCGTGGGGCAGGGCGCTCCCTGGGCTATTTCGACGGGACCGTGTCGGCGGACGTCAACGAGGTCGTGCCCGACGAAACATTCATCGATCCAAGCGGTCCGTACGAGGCAGCATTCATCCCCGCGGAGCGCCGCAAACCGGCCCTCCGGCAGATTACTGCTGGTGCCGCTGGGCTGCTGGCGCTGATTCTGCTTGCAGGACTATGGCAATGGACGCCCTTGCGCGAACTCATCGATGTGACGTCGATGGTGAATTATCTTGAAGAAGTCGGACATGGTCCCACAGCACTGCTGATAACGGTCGGCGGATTTCTGATCGGTGGCGTGCTGGTCATGCCGGTCATGGTGTTGATCGCCGTGACGATTCTCGCCTTCGGTCCTTGGTGGGGGTTCTGGTATGCGTTGACCGGCATGACGGCGAGTGCCCTCCTTACGTTCGGCATCGGCCGTCTCCTCGGGCGCCGGCTCATGGACCATCTGTCGGGGTCGTGGGTGCATCGAACCAGCCGCACCTTGGCGGCCAAAGGCATTCTCACGGTCGTGGCGCTGCGGATTTTGCCCGTGGCGCCGTTTTCTATTCTGAACGCCGTCGCCGGCGCGTCGCATATCCGGACCAGGGATTTTTTCGTCGGCACCATCTTGGGAGAGCTGCCGGGGCTCGTGAGTCTCGCGCTGTTTCTCGAGCAGGTGACGGAGACTGTTCGGCATCCGGGGCTCGGAAGCGTCCTGCTGCTGGTCGTGATCGTCGCCGGCATCGTGCTGAGCGCGTGGGCGTTGAGCCGGTGGGTATCCAACCGGTCGCAACACCTTCCGGCGTCTGAGCGTTGATATGCGACTGACATTCGCCACCTATAACATTCATCGATGCGTCGGCCGCGACGGCCGGTACGATCCTTCTCGTATTCGCGATGTGATCCGTGAGCTGGATGCCGATGTCGTCGCCGTGCAGGAAATCGATTCTCCCGACCGGCACGGCCTGGAGCTTGCTCATTGGCTGGGTGAAGAATCCAAATATCAGGTGATCGCCGGGCCGACGCTCTTGGAGCGCAAAGGCCATCACGGCAACGCCATCTTCACACGCTGCCAGCGGGGAGAAATCAGGCTCGTTGATTTCAGTATGCCGGCCTATGAACCGCGAGGAGCCATCGATCTCGATCTCACCTGCAGCGGAGTGACCGTTCAGGTCATTGCGACGCATCTGGGGCTACGCCCCTGGGAGCGACGTTTTCAAGTCGAGCGGCTGCTCCATTGCGTCAGGCCGAATTGCGTGCTCATGGGCGATTTCAACGAATGGTGGCTCTGGGGGCATCCTTTACGGGCGATCAAGGCGATCTTCGGGCATACGCCTGCTCTCCCGACGTTTCCCGCGTTTCGACCGGCTCTGGCGTTGGATCGGATTTGGATTCGACCGACCGGCCGGCTCAAATCCATTGCCGTTCACCGGACGCGACTGGCCGCGAAGGCGTCGGATCATCTGCCGCTCAAGGCCCTTGTCGAGTGGGAATCCGAAGAGAACAGCGACGGGTAGGTTCGATTGCCTACCCGTCGGAAGCCATCGCTGACCGTCACTGGTCGACGGCGTCTGGTGCGCTTGCAGCGAGCGACTGGTCTGGGTCGGCGACCAGGTCGGGGACGGACGTATCCATCACTCTGAGCGCTCGGCCTTCTTCATCGAGCCGGAGGGCGATCCGTGCGCCGACGATGACGTTTTCGAAGAGATAGGCTTTGGGAACGTCGAAATAAATGGGACGCCCCAGGTCCGTCCTCAAGAGTCCTCGCCCCGCCGTGAGATCAAGCTTCAGCAAGGTGCCTGACACCAAGTGAAGGGACCCCTCCGTTCCTTCGGAGCCGAAGGCGGGAGGCTGGCTCATCGCGACGGCGAGTAGAGCGCTCAAGAACAGGGTCGTACAGGCTGTGAGTGACGTGCGGTTCGTCATAGCGTCTCCTTCCTCTGCCTACACAGGTGGAATGGCATGGCTCGTCGCGTTTGACGACCAGCCGGAAGGTCCGGCTCATCTGCCTCTTAACATCACGTATAACTTTAACTCGGTGTCCTCTCTTTTTACGGTGGAGGACTGGGGGGCGGCGACGGCGGCGGTTGCGTCGGACCAGGCCCTGGAACGGGTGTGGTTGGCGGCACCGGGGCCGGTGGCGGCGGAGTCGGTTGCGGATTCGGAAACGTCGGCCCGGGGCTGGGGTTCGGAGGATCGATTGCCTGTACAGGCTCAACCCATCCGATCGCCAGACTTGCTCCCACCAGACCTGCGAGCAACACTGCCGACCCGCGCACCATACGGTGTTTTTTGTTACGCAGCCTGACCGAATCCGTCTCCATGATCCGTTGAACCACCACGTTTGGGCATCGACGGCTGCGAGACGTCTTCCAGCACCTTACCGGTCATCTGATGATCCTGCGTCTGCACAGCGATATCGCCGACCGACACGATACCCACCAATTTCCGGTTCTTGTCCAGCACCGGCAGCCGGCGAATCTGCTGGCCGGCCATGACAGCGGCCGCATGTTCGACCTCGTCGTCCTCGAAGCAATAGACGACAGAGGGCGTCATGGCCTCTCCTACAAGCATGGCCTTCGGGTCGCGCGTAGCGGCCAGGACCCGCACGACCAGGTCTCGATCAGTTAATATTCCCACCAGGCCTTCTTCATCGCATACTGGGAGGACCCCTATGTCGAGGGTCTTCATCGTCGACGCGGCCTCTTCTGTGGTGGCATCCGGAGAGATGACTTCAGCCTGCGGGGTCATCACGTCTTTGATTCTCAGCATTGGGAGTTCCCTCCTTCGTTCAATCAGGCCATCGCTGCTGCCATATCCCGACAGGCGGCGGCGCAGCGCCGGCACTCGACGGCACAATCGGCACAGAGCGGATGATGCGGCGAATGCTGTTCGCACACGCTCGCACACCGGTCGCAGATCTCCGCACAGCTCCGGCACAGCAGCTCTGTGGACGGAGAGAACCGACCCATCCAGCGGGCCGACAGGGCGCAGAGGTCGGCGCAGTCCTGGCACAACCTGATGCAGAGGTCTTGAAGTTCCTTGTGGACGCCACCTTCCATGCCGATCATGTCATCGGCGCAACGATCGCAGAGTTGTGCACAGGCGGCGCAGGCATCGAGACAATGCTGTATGTGAGCATTCGGTGTTTGATCATGGTGGTGCATAACGCTCCTTTGCGAGGAAGTGAACAGCCAAGCCCTCGCATGCTGTCCTGAATATGCCAAATTATCTTCCGCCGACACTGGGATGATTCCCTGTGACCCCCGGGGGATGCTCGGGCAGATTGGTCGTCTCGGCGACGACTGTGTCTGAAGAAACGTCGTGCAGAGAGCAGTGATGAGTGTGCCAGGTGTATCGCAGGATGCTTCTGCGGCAGCTATTTGTTAAACACCCAATGCATTGCCGCATTATCGGACGACACATCGACGATCTTGTTATGCCTGGTGTTGCCAGACCGCGACCGGTGACAAGATGATGACGAAGCTCAGAGGTCGCTTCCTGCCCCCGGAAGCACATGGCTCTTGAAGATCCGATACAGATAATAGAGGAGCGGGAATAACACGATGGATCCGGCCCCCAAACTTATCAGCAAGAGGTGCAAGGTTGGTTCAGGGGACGCGTGGCTGATGGTCAAATGCGGCGGGACGAGAACGGGATACTGGGACAATGCCCAGCCCCACAGCATGACTGAGGCGCCTGCCATCGCACACCAACGGGCCGCCCGCGCATGTCTGTTCCACAGCGCCATGAACGATGCCACGTGAAACGCGCCAACGACACCGACGGCGAGCATCCCGAGTGTGGTCTTCCGGAGGCCTGCATAAATTTCTGGCGCTCCGGTCTGCGACAGCCACAGAGCGAGGGCCGCGGCAAGCATGACGGCACCACAGGAGACGATGGCCCGTCGAGTGAACAAGGCGCGGAGATCCTGATCTTGGGCTTCGACGAGGAGATAGACCGCAGATAAATAGGCGACGACCGTGCTCGTCAACAATCCTACGCTCAATGGAAATGCGGCCAGCCAGGGGTCGACGAACCGTTCGGTAAACGATCCTGCAGACGTGGCGGCGATCAGCTGCCCAGAGGCCACTGCCCCGAGACTAATGCCCAGCAAGGCCGGCGTGAAACAACTGGAACCCGCGAAGAGGTAGCGCCATATGGCCGGTGTCGAACTGCTTCCGTCGAGTCGAGCGGTGATGTCATGGGTTCGGACTGCGAAGGCGGTGCCTCGCAGGACGATCCCGATCAACATGAGCGATAACGGAATGTGCAGGCTCGTCGTAATCAGGGCGAAGGCGCGGGGAAATGCGGTAAACAGGATCGTGACGGCGACGATCAGCCAGACATGGTTGGCTTCCCAAATGGGACCAATGGCCTGGTCGATCAACGCCCGTTGTCGTTGACCATTCCGGCCGAATGCGAACACACTCCACATGCCGGCGCCGAAATCGGCTCCGCCGGTCAGAAGATAACAGGTCAGCGCTCCGACGAGCGAAGCACCGAGGATTAGCTCCAGTGCGTGCATCCCTACTGTCCTGTCCTTTGAAGCGACAACAGTATGTACATTGACTGCCTGGTCTGCAAGGAGACGATTGGCATGCCTCCTATGGAGGCGAAGCGATTCGCGGAGTGCCGCCAGTAACGGTTCAATTAAATGTAAATGGTCACGGTTCGGGCAAGTCCCGAGGAATGTGGCGGCGGAGAAAGGATCTCCATAGCTCTTGCCAGACAGGCCATCGATGCCCCCCCGGCGCCGTCATGACGTGCGCAGACGGAAGACTCGACGCCAGCAGCCGATGGGCTTCGGCAAAAATGTCCGCTTCGCCGAACGCCAGAAAGAGTTCCGGCATGAGGGAATCCCCGCGGCGGGATTGCGCCCAGGCCCAAACGGCCCGAATTTCATCCGATGGGCTGACCGTCGAGGTCCAACGCGCCAGGCCTCCGGCGAGGGCGATTTCCTGTACCACCGTGCGCGTGCCGAGGAAAGGGGCGATGGCGACGACGCCCTGCACATCCTTTTGATAGTGACTCGCGTACAGCAGCGCGCCCAGCCCGCCCATCGAAATGCCCGCTAACCAAATGGAGCGATACCCCGAGGTCGAGGCGGGGAGAATGACGTCACGATGGAGCTGCTCGAGAAGCGTCCGGTCTGCATAGTAGCCGTAGTGGGCATCCACCAACAGCACGTCGGCAGCCCATGGATGGGCGTGCACGAGATCGACAAACCCCCAGTCTTCGAAATCCTTTGCGTGATCCCCGATTCCCGGCAAACACACCAGCAGATCGCGGGATGGTAACGGCCCGGCATACGGCCACCGTCGAATATGCAGTGGCCGCGGCGTGGGAAGAAACCGGAGAAACAACGGATAGTGCAGCGAGAGTCGCGAGACGGCGATGCGCTTCCATTTCGCCAGCCGGTGCACCACCATGCGGTGCCCTCAGGCGGCCAAGGGTCGCGTGTCTTGAATCCACTCGACCGGGTACCGGTGCGCATGGGTCTGAAGGAACTGGTCGAACTGTCCCAGTGTGAGCGGAGACGGAAGGGCGTGCCGGTCGGGAATGGTCCGGAGGAGGTCATCGTGATACCGGGCATAGACCGAAAAATCCCGCGGGAATGCCGAGGAGTCGACGCCGATGAATTTGCTGCGGATCGAGGCGTGCTCGACAAGCCCTCGCCAGTCGGCAGCGGAAGGCAGTCCGATCGAGTCGACGCCGTGGGAAAACAGGGTGGCGTAGATTTCTTCGAAGACCCGCGTCGAGAGATACGATTGCAAGGCGGCAAACGATCCTTCTGTATTGAAGACCATCCAAAAGGGTATCGATCCCGTCCGCAGGCACCAATAGGGCTCCATCAGGATGAAGGAATCGACGAGCAGCCGGGTGGAAGCCAACCCGCGGCGCTCGTTCCACCAGCGATAGAGATCAGCGACGAGCGGACTCATCGCCTCCGGTTCCTCGAAGACCAGCCGCCGCACGGAACAGGCACGTTCCGCGGCATACGCCAGAACATCGCGTGCCAGTGAGGGTGCGAAGCCCCATTCGGCTTCAGGAGCCCGGAGGTTTGCCGCCGGCGGATCCCACTTCGTGCGGTGGGAGCCATACCGTCGCAGATATTCCGCCACGCGAGGGCCGCCGTGATGCATTTCATCGGCGGTGCAACCGCCCAAGGCGCCGAATTGGAACAGGTGGCGGCCGCCGCAGTCGGTGACCGGCCACGTCAGCCGGCAATCCACAAGGATGAGGGTGCCTCCCGGTTCGAGATACTGATCGAGAAATGTGCGGTAGGTTTCTCCGAGCGACAGTTTCTTCAAGCGAAAATAGCTCATCCGGCGCACCATCAAGCGATCCTGAACGGGGTCGTGCATATGATGGAGCTGTAATTCCGGATTGCGTTCAAGCACCGTGCGGGCCGGTTCACGTCCCCACTGGAGTTCGTCCCGAGGCTCGTCCGGATCAACGGTGGACCGGGCAATTGGAACCAGGAATGTTTGAGGAAGCCAGGGAATGCCCATGGCGGACCACAGATGAATCGCCGCGCCGTTCGAGGAGCCGATGGCCACTGCCGGATAGCGGCGCTTGGGATATCGACTGACCGCCCATCGCGCGAGATCGATCTCGCTGACACGATCCAACCGGTCCGGCGCGAGCGCTTCCATCCATCCGCTCCATATATAGACCTGTTCCTGCAAAAAGTCCGGCAGCCGGTTGACCAATGCCGAGAGCGCCTTCACCGAGGGCCTGGCCCACCGGGGTACGGCGCCGAGCATGGGGAAATCGCGGCCGTGTAAAAAGCGGCCGAGCGCCGAGAGCATCGCCGACGCGGAATCGAAATCGGCCAGATAACTCGGTTTGTCCGACATCATGACATCCTCAGGAATGGGCGAATTGCCCCCGCAAACAGAGCGGGCGCCGTATAGATGATCGTGTGGGCCAACCCCGGCATCACCAATAATTCTCCATTCGGGAGCAGTTGCACCATGCGTTCGGCCCACTCCTGTGGCACCAGCACATCACGAGATCCCCGCACGACAAGCGTCGGCACGTTGATCTGCTTGAGCTTCGGCTCAAGGCGGTCCCGCAACGCCATCCGTGCCGCAGCCACGATGCCCCGCAAGCCGGCTCTCCAGTAATCGCGGAACATCAATGAGCCAAGACCGGGTGATTCAATGCGCGAGTTCTTCACGAGCCGAAGCAGCTGCGTCGCGATGGAGCGCGCTGCGGGATCCACCGTCGGGCCTTGGAGTATGAGCCGATGCACAAATCGTGCGTGCCTGGCCGCGAACTCCACAAGGACCTGACACCCGAAGCTGTTTCCGATGAAGTGCGCGCGGTTCAGTTTCAATTGTTCCATCCATTCGGCAAGACGGTTTCCGAGAGACGGCAGATCGAGCGGGCCTCGCGGACGGTCGCTCAATCCGTAGCCCGGCAGATCAGGCACGTAGATTCTCGCGAACGGCGCCAACGCTTCGGCGGCGGGCATCATGTAATCGCCGGCGAGCACGAAGCCATGTACGAGCACCACAGGAGCTTGGGACTTGCGGCCGCCAATTCTCGTGTAGACGTCGCCCATCGGCAAAGGCACTCGGACATGTTCCCACGCGTGATCCATACATCAACATGCAGACACATCACCCCGATCGTTCAACCGCAGGAGAAGGCGCATTGGATTCCGAGGCCGCCGCAATGTGCCGCCACATCGCCCAGCAGACGACTCCGGCCAGAACGAGATACAACGACGAGAATGTGACCATCGGGATCCACAAGCCGGGCATAGGGGTGACCGCTTCCGATGTGCGCATGACGTGATAGATGATCCATGGTTGGCGTCCGACTTCCGTCACGACCCATCCGGCTTCGATCGCAATCAAGCCCAAGGGTGCGGTGGCGATCAAGCCATACAACAACTTGCGGTCCTGCTCGATCTGCCCCGTCCGAAATATTCGCCAACCGCTCCACAGCGCCATTGTTGCCATCACCATCCCGCATCCGACCATGACTTGGAAGGCGATGTGGACGACCGCGACCGGTGGCCAGTTCTCCCGCGGAAACCGGTCAAGACCGGTGACCTCCGCACGAGGGTCGTGATACACCAGCAAGCTGAGTCCATATGGGATGTGCAGCCCATAGGGGGTGGTTTCCGTCGCGGAGTCGGGGATACCGCCAAGCACGAATTCGGCGCCGGCTTTCGTGTGAAACAACGCCTCCATGGCCGCGAGCTTGGCAGGCTGGTGGACGGCCACTGCCCGGGCGATCGTGTCCCCACTCAACGGCTGTAGGATGGCCGCAATTCCTCCCACCATCAAGGCGATCCTCAAGGCCTGATGATGAAACCGGCTGCCTGGATTGCGAAGCAGCAGCCAGGCATGAATTCCGGCGACGAGAAACCCGGTGGCGGCGAAGGCGGCCAATAACATATGGATAGTTTCGTGCCAAGCCGGCGGATGCCACATTGGTGCCAAAATGTCGATCTGTGAGGACGCTGCTCCTTCAGGTGCCAACCCTGTGGGTCCATTCATCCAGGCATTGACGGTGATCACGAAGAACGCCGATGCAATGCCGCTGGCCGCAACGACGAGTCCCGATACAAAATGCGCTCTGGGCGGGATTCGCGACCAGGCGTACAGATAGATGCCCAGGAAAATGGCTTCCGTAAAAAACGCAAAACCCTCAAGCGCAAACAGCGGGCCGATGTGTGGACCAGCCCGTTCCATAAATGTCGGCCACAGGAGACCAAGCTCGAATGACAGCACCGTGCCTGAGACGGCGCCGACGGCGAACAGGATGGCCGTGCCCTTCGACCAGCGGTGGGCCAGGTCCAAGCTGTCACGGTCGCCTTTGGAAAGCCACCTCCATTCCGCAGCAGCAAGCAATACGGGCATGGCGATGCCGATTGCCGCAAAGACGATGTGAAAGCCCAACGACATCGCCATCTGCGTGCGCGCAGCCAGCAGGTCCGTCATCGGGCCACAGGGACGTCGAATGAACTGCGAGAAACAGACCTGGTTTCCGGACGCATAGTTCGCGTAGATCCCCTCAATCCACGGAGACCCTGCCATAACCAGGCGGCGAGGCTCAACCCCCCCAGGGCCAGCCATCCGCGATACCGGTTGATCCACGTCTGCACGCTGAAATCGAGCGCCCGGCGGCTGAACTCGCCGCGGGCACCATAGTCACCCGGCAGCGGCGCATAGAGGTTATCACGGCGGCCCGCCTGGATCGGTTCCTGAGTCTGTTGTGACTTGTATCCGGTGCAGGCGAGATAATAGTCCAGCCAACCGGGAATGAACTTGTCTCCGATGATGGCCTTGACAGTCGGGAGGCCGACGGAAAATTCCCGGCGGCGGTGGTGCGCCGTCCAATAGACGGCACGGGCGATGACTTCCGGTTGATAAATGGGAGGGACCGGCTGCGGCTGGTGCGGCATGCGCGTTCTGATCCAGGAGAATTGCGGCGTGTTCACCGCCGGGAGTTGCACGCTGGTCAAATGGACGCGGCTGCCGTCGTGAATCAGCTCGGAGCGAAGAGATTCCGTAAATCCCTGAACGGCGTGTTTCGCCGCACAGTATGCGGACTGCAACGGAATCGACCGGTAGGCCAGCGCCGATCCAATTTGCACGACGACGCCGCGATCGCGAGGGACCATACGACGCAGTGCGGTCAGTGTCCCGTACACATATCCCAGGTAGGTGACCTCGGTGACCCGGCGATATTCAGCAGGTGTCATCTGAAGCGCCGGCGAGAGGACCGACACCATCGCGTTATTGACCCAGATGTCGATGGGCCCCAATTCCCGCTCGATTCGTTCCGCCGCCGCCTCCACCTGACGGTCGTCCGAAACATCCGTGATCACGGCCAGAGCGCGGCCGCCGAGGCGTTCCACATCCTCAGTCGCGCCGGCCAGTCCGTCGCGGCTTCTCGCGAGCAGACCGACGGAGGCTCCATGCCTGGCGAACTCGCGGGCGATGGCCCGTCCGACGCCGGCCGAGGCGCCGGTGACCACGACGACTTCAGTCGGACGCCTTCCGTCAGCGCGGTGCTCGGGGTTCACCGCCTCGTTCGCCGGGAGGTGCCTCACTTCGCCGCTCCCATGGTCGGGTCATAGCCTTGGTAGGGTTGATTACCGATTCCGAACCACATTGAAAGGATCAGCCTGACCAGCAGCAGGTAGAAGGTTACGCGGAGGGCGTCTGAATAGGGAGTGTTGAAGACTCCGAAGGCATAGAGCGCGACGGCAATGACCGCCGTCAGCAGCAGCCCAGTCAGAAATGTCAGCATGAGCACCTCCGAATCATCCGGCCGCCCGGTTCTGCTCGGCTGCCGGGCAAGCCTACTCGTTTCCCGCA
>DASVBB010000028.1:0-6729 GCA_036376045.1 Nitrospira sp. | reverse complement strand
AGGATAGCCGGCTCTTGATCATGAGCGGAAAGCCGATCAAGGAGCCAATTGCGCGCTATGGCCCCTTCGTCATGAACACCAAGGCTGAATTGGTTCAAGCGGTGGAGGACTATCAGGCTGGGAGAATGGGACACCTGTCCTAACCGGATGCTGAAAATGGCTACTGATCTCACCCGCCCACCCGGCACGTGAGAACGCGCCCTTCACCAGGCTTCGTGCTTCCATCGCGTGCTACTGCGACCGAAGAGGGAATGGCGCAGTCTCGCCGCGCCGGGGTTGGATGGGTGAGAAGTGGTCGTTTTGAGCATCCGATGGCAGAGATGACATGGATAAGCAGGAAAAAAGTATTTCAATCGAGATTTATTCGGATGTGGTCTGCCCATGGTGTTACGTTGGCAAGCGCCGCCTGGAGCGCGCCTTGTCTCAGCTTCCTGGCGTCCCTACGAAGATGACCTGGCGGCCGTTCCAGTTGAATCCGACCATGCCGACTGAAGGTACGGATCGGGTCGCCTATCTCGAGGCGAAGTTCGGTAGTCTCGATGCCTTCCGCCGGCTTGAAGAGCAGGTCATTGCTGCCGGGATCTCTGAACAGATCCCGTTCGCATTCGAGAAGATCAGAAAGACTCCGAATACCTTCTTGGCGCACCGTCTCATCTGGTATGCCGGACAGCAAGGCCGGCAGGATGCGGTGGTGGATGCGCTGTTCAAAGGATATTTCGAACAAGGCGTGGACATCGGATTGCCCGAGGCCTTGAGTGCGCTAGCCGAATCGGCCGGCTTGGATGCCGCGCGATTACTCCAGACCGATGAAGGGACGGAGGAGGTGAAAGTTGAAGAGGCGGCGGGGCACCGGCTCGGCATCCGTGCAGTCCCCTACTTTGTCTTCAATCAGCGCTACGGCATCTCGGGCGCGCAACCCGCCGAGGTCTTTGTCGGAGCCATCGAGAAAGTCGCGCAGCAGCCGGAAGGCCAGCTGAGCAGAAAGTAAGACATGTCTGTACAGGTGTATGGCTGCAACCATGTCGTCATCGAAGTCACCGACGCCAAGAAGGCCGTGAAGTTTTACTCGGACGTCTTCGGACTAAAAATGCTGCGCGGAGGCGAAGGGGCGGCCTGGTGCAAGCTTGGGGAACACCAGTTCATGGCGATATTCGAGGTGGAAAAATTGCAGCCCGACCGCGTCAAACATTTTGGCTTGATGGTCCGCGACTCCGGTCAGATCCGCGAAGTCAGGCGCAAGCTGACCAAGAAGTACAAGCTGAAACTGCATCCGGACTTCCGTTGCGACTTCCGGGATCCGTGGGGGAACCGCATCCAAGTCGGTGACCTTTCGGACGAGTCCCTGGTCTGGTTGCTGCCCTACCAGGAAGTCCAAAAGGCGGGTTTGACGTTGAGCCCCCTCATGAACAAGCGGCAGCGCGGAAAGGCCATGTAATGCACGAACCACGTTTGACCCGTGCGGAAGTGCATCAGTTATCGAAGGCGTTGCTGCGATTGCATAAGGCCCTGCTCGACGGCGAGCGCGTGGGTTACGAACGGACGCATGGACGCATCGCCTCCAACGGGGAATTTTTACAGCTGGTGCTGGGGCATGAAGACTTTGCCTGGTTACGGCACCTCTCACGACTGATGGCAGAGCTGGACGACCTTGCCAACAGGGATGACACCTCCGCAGCCGACGGGATCGGGGGTCTAACGGCGTCCTTGAGTTCGCTATTGACGCCGGTTGACGGGGACGAGGCCTTCGGCAGGCGCTATCAGGAGGCGCTTCAGCACAATCCGGATGTGGTGTTGGCGCACGGCGCAGTCAGAAACCTGCTCGGGGGCTGACCGGGCGAACGGAGGATCGAGATGAAGGCTCATTATCTTGGCCACGTTGTGTTCTATGTCAAAGACCTGAACCAATCGCTGGCGTTTTACCGGGACCTCCTGGGATTCAAAGAGGTGGGGCGTATCTTCAACGGTGGCGCGGCCGCTTTGACGTCGGGACGGACGCATCACGAGCTGCTGCTGATCCAAGTCGGCGATGCACCTGGCCCTCCCCCGGGACGCCGGCGAGGCCTGTACCACATCGGTATCAAAGTCGGCGACCATCTGGATGACCTGCGCCGAGCCAAGCACGAGCTGGAACAGGCCGGCATCCCGATCGAGGGCATGAGCGATCATACCGTGAGTCAAAGTCTGTATCTCCGCGATCCGGACGGCAATGAAGTGGAGCTGTATGTCGATGCCGATGAGTCGCTATGGAAGGCGAACCCCGCCGCCGTCTTGTCGCCGATCAAAGCCTTGCGCCTCTGACGGATCCGGCCCCCCTTGAGTCATTGTTGATCGATAGGCCATACTGAGCGCTTATGGATCGGGACGCCTTCTCTCCTTGCGAGACAGTCGCTGAGCGCTATCAGGCTCTGCTCGAAGTGGCGGAGGCGATTTCCGCCCATCGCGATCTGCACGAGCTGTTTCGCGATCTCGCTCGTCGTCTTCCCCGTGTCGTGCAAGTGAATTTTGTCTCACTCTCTCTGTACGATCCCACAGAAAATCGAATGCGGTTGCAAACCATCCAGGCCAACGTGCCGGCCGATCTCGTCGGCGGGCACGAAGAGGCGCTTGATGAAACGCCCGCGGGGCTCGTCTGGCAGTCGCAGCAGCCCGACCTGGTGCCGGATTTGGCGGAGGAAACGCGCTGGCCCAAGGTGACCCGACGGATGCAGGAGGACGGCATCCACTCGTTCTGCGTGGTCCCGCTGACGACGGCCGTCCGGAAGCTGGGTGCCATGGGATTCGCCAGCTTGCGCAAACACGCGTACGCCGTCGGTGACTTGGAGTTTCTCCAAGAAGTCGGGAAACAAGTCGCGGTGGCGGTGGACAACGTCCTGCACCACCAGGATCTTCTCCACGACCGCGATCGCCTGCGTCTTCTCCTTGAGGTGACGGAATCCATCGCGTCCCATCGGGATCTGGGTGAATTGCTGGAGGACTTGGCGCACCGTCTCCCTTCCATCGTGCCCTTTGACTACATCAACGTCGTCCTGCACGAACCTGCGCGAAATACCATGCGCCTGTGGCTCCTGGTGACGTCAATTCCAAGCACGATCAGTCCAGGACTGGAGTTCCCGGTCGATGAATCGCCCGGGGGGTTAGTCTTGAAAACTCAACAGCCCATCACGGTAAATGATGTCGAGCAGGAGGATCGGTTCCCAAAACTGATGGGCATGCTGCGTGAGAACGGCGTACGATCTTTCTGTGCCGTTCCGCTCACGACCGCCCAGCGGCGTCTCGGCGCCATGGGATTTGGGAGTCTGCAGACGAGAACCTACCACGACACCGATCTCAACTTTATGCAGCAAGTGGCAAAGCAAGTAGCCGTTGCCGTGGACAACGTCTTGCACGACGAGAGTGCTCAAGCGGCTCAACGGCAACTGACGCAGGAGCGTGATCGTCAACAGTTGCTGCTCGAGGTGAATAATGCGGTCGTGGCCCATCTCGACCTTGGTGACCTGTTTACTGCCGTGAGCCGCTGCCTGAGAACGGTCATTCAGCACGATGGCTCCAGTCTCCTGCTCTTCAATGCTGAGACAGGAAACTGGCGCATCCATGTGCTGGATTTCGCCAGCAATGAAAGTTTTATCGAGGAAGGCGGAGATAAGGATTGCCCCGAGTCCCCGTCGTGCCGAGCGATTGCCACAGGCCAGCCTGCGGTGTTTCGGGAGAAGGATCTGAAGGAAATGGCGGGGTCTTCACACATTGCACAAGAGCTCCTTGAGCGTGGAGTGAAATCATTCTGCTCTCTCCCTCTCTTGTCCCATAACCGGACCATGGGTGCGCTGAACGTCGGTCGGCGAAAGGACGACGGATTTAGCTCGGAAGATGTCGAGCTTCTGAGGCAAGTCGCCCAACAGATCGCCATCGCCGTCGAAAACGCCCTGGCGTACAAGGAGATCGCCGAACTCAAGGACAAGCTCACCGAGGAAAAGTTGTATCTTCAGGAGGAAATCCAGACGGAATACAACTTCCAGGAGATCGTGGGCGAAAGCCAAACGCTTCGGCGCGTCCTCAAGGAAGTGGAAACGGTGGCCGCGACGGCCTCGACCGTCTTGATTCTGGGTGAGACCGGCAGCGGAAAGGAGCTGATCGCCCGGGCGCTCCACAATCTCAGCGATCGACAGGAGCGCACGTTCGTCAAGCTCAATTGTGCGGCCATTCCGACGGGCTTGCTGGAAAGCGAACTATTCGGACATGAAAGAGGGGCGTTCACCGGAGCCATCGCGACGAAGATCGGGCGATTTGAAACCGCCGACCGAGGCACGCTGTTCCTGGACGAAGTGGGAGAAATCCCGCTCGAACTCCAAGTCAAGCTGCTCCGGGTATTGCAGGAGCAGGAGTTCGAACGGCTGGGAAGCACGAGGACCATGCGCGTCGACGTACGGGTTGTCGCGGCCACCAATCGGGATCTCGAGCAGATGGTCGAGGAACAAAAATTTCGCAGTGACCTGTATTACCGGTTGAAGGTCTTCCCCATCACGCTTCCTCCCTTGCGCGAACGAGCCGAAGACATTCCCGCCTTGGTCCGGCACTTTGCTCAGAAGTTTGCACTCCGGATGAAGAAACGGATCGAGACGATCCCCGCGGAGGCGATGAAGGCGCTCCGGGCCTATCCTTGGCCCGGCAACGTGCGCGAGTTGGAAAATTTTATCGAGCGAGCGGTGATTTTGTCTCCCGGGGCAGACCTGACCGTGCCGTTGTCCGAACTCAAAACCCACTCACCGGTGTCAAACGGATCCCCAAAAACCCTTGAAGACGCCGAGCGAGAACATATCCTCAAAGCGCTGCGCGACGCCAAGTGGACCATCGGCGGTGCCGCCGGTGCGGCCGCCAAGTTGGGCATGAAGCGGACGACGCTTCAATCGAAGATGCAGAAACTCGGAATCGTGCGCCCCCAGTAACGCCGAGTGTTCGGCAGCCCGCCGAGATATCGGCACAAATCTTCGTCTTCCTTTCCCCTTGCGCAAGCTTCTCCTGTGCACCTCCACAAGTTTCTCCTGCAAGATCGACCACTTGCATCAATGCGAGCAAGTCAGACGCGCGGGAACGTGACTTGCTGAATGGCCTTCTGTCAGCAGAACGCCATACGAGAAATGACGGAGGTCGCCATGAACCGCACTTCACATACATCGGATGTTTTCACATTGATCGGGATGATGGCCACGATTGCTGGAATCCTGGTCTGCCTGTTCTTTCTCTTTACGCCGGTGACGTTCGGTGCGATGGAGGCACTCGATGTGAGTGACCCTTCGCCCGATCTGCAGATCTCGATGCGCTGGATTCAACCGATCTTGGGACAGGCCATCATGGAGGACGCATTAATCCGGCAGCGCTTGCACGAGTCGACTACTGCTGCACCCTTCGACGACGGATCAGCGAAGTTGGATCATGACAGCATCCAATGGGTGTTGGGACGCGTCATTGTTGAATTGAGCCGATCACGGATGGTCGGCGGCCTTTCGGCCGGCACCCATCAATGGGATCAGCGGATTGTGACGATCGCCCGCCACGCCGCCGAACAATTTCAGGGAAGTGCGAGACCACAAGACAGGATGACGGGGCCCGCAGTACTGACGTTTTAACCGGAGTTCATCATGAACGAGATCCTCGAGTTTCTGACACAGCATGGCGCCCTCGTCCTCGCTGCCGTGGTATTCGCTGAACAAGTCGGGCTGCCCCTGCCGGCCCTGCCCTTTTTGATTGCTGCCGGCGCGCTGGTCGGTACGGGTCAGATGTCACTTAGCCTCGCCGTTGTCTTGGCGGTTGTCGCCGCGATGGCCGGTGACCAAGTGTGGTTCGAGCTCGGACGCCGCCGAGGTCGGCCGGTATTGAAGTGGCTCTGCCGCATTTCGTTGGAGCCGACGAGCTGCGTCCGGCGCACCGAGGATTTTTTTGCCCGTCACGGGGTACGCGCGCTCCTCGTCGCGAAGTTTGTCCCGGGATTCAGCACGATTGCGCCGCCGCTCGCCGGCATCGTAGGACTTTCGGTGCCGCAGTACCTCCTCTTCAATGGTCTTGGCACGCTCCTCTGGGTGGGGACAGGACTTGGGCTCGGCTTGGCCTTCAGCGGCGAGCTTGAACTGGCATTGGCAATGACCGCCCAGATTGGACCGACACTCGTTCTGGTAGTCGTGACGGCGGTCATCGCCTACGTCATCTACAAAGGCGTTTATCGGTATCGAGCCGACTATCGCATTCCGCGTGTCACGGTCCGACAAGTGACGGACAAGCTCGCGACCGGCGATGCCCCGGTGATCATTGATCTTCGGTCACTTGGGGCGCGGCAACAGGTGATGGGGATTCCAGGTGCCATTGCACTGACCCTCGACGAACTTGTGACAAGACAGGATGAATTGCCTCGGGACCGCGATGTGATCTTATATTGCGATTGCCCGAAGGACGCATCGAGCGTCGAGGGGACAAGACGGCTCCGCAAGCTGGGGTTCACCCGCGTGTGGCCGCTCGCGGGCGGCCTCGAGGCATGGAGCGCCGCCGCTACGACCGTAGCAGCTGCTGTGCAGGTGTTGGAAGGAGAGATCGTTCCGGCCTCAGCCTGAGCCGTCGCGACGGAACCGTCTTGACCCTTCAGAGGAGAGCTCAATGGAACTGAAAATGCCGACGCCGGAACAGGCCTACTGGGGACTGCGCGCGATGAAAACCGTAGCCATGGCGGACGGGGCGCTCGACGAC
>DASVBB010000008.1:0-24855 GCA_036376045.1 Nitrospira sp. | reverse complement strand
GCTCGGCAAGCGCGGCCCTACCGGCCCCGTCAATTCGCCCACCGATCTTGCGAGCTATTTGTTGAAAGACGCGCACATCGCGGTCGTGCCTGGCGAACCGTTCGGCAGCGAGCACCACATCCGACTTTCGTATGCAACCGGGATGGACACGATCACGAACGGCTTGAGACGACTGCGGACCGCGCTCGAGAAGCTGACGTAAAACCCGTATGACCGATCATGGTCACAGAGGAGGAACCGCCTGTGCCGATTTATGAATATCGATGCGACAGTTGCGGGTATCAGTTCGAAGTGAAACAAAGCATCAAGGACGAGGCCCTGACCACCTGCGAGCGGTGCGGAAAATCCCTGCGGCGGCTGATTTCTTCGCCGGGCATTATGTTCAAGGGGAGCGGCTGGTACGTGACTGATTATTCCAACAAAATGAAACCGCCCTCAGAGGGAGAGAAGGCCCCGGCTGGAGACAAGAAAGAAACGTCCGCCGGATCGACATCCACTCCGGCATCTTCGCCGGCCAGTTCACCCGCCCCGGCCGCTGGCGGCACATCCAACAGCACGCCGGCCGCTACGCCTTCGACAACAAAAACCTCGAACAAGTAATCGGCTAAACGACCCGCCGACTAACGCGCTAACGCGCAGACGTCGATTTGGTCAGTGTCTTCGTTTTCACTGGCGCTTTACTTGCGGTCTTGACCGCCGGCTTGATCGCGGGCTTGACGGTCGCAGGCTTGCTGCTTGCGGCCTTCGCGGTCGCCGGCTTGGAGGCCTTGGCCACGCGCTCCTGTAGCGCGGTCACGCTGCTCTGCAGACTGGCAATCATCGCACTCTTATCCCGATTCGTCCGAACGAGATCGTCGACTTGCGCCTGCAAATCGTCCTTGCCCTTGGCCAGCGACACCATCTGCGTCTGCAGTTGGGCTTTCTCCATCGTGACAGTCTGCAGTTCGGACCGGAGCTGCTCGATCTGGGTCTGAAGCGCCGGCGGCCAGTAATCGCATCCGGACAACATCGCCGCCATGGCAATGACCAGCCCTACCGCATGTCCCCCTAGTCGCCTTCGACGGATTGGCATCGATCCCTCCTTTATATAGGCACTGCTGGCCGTGCTGTATACCACATTTAGAGGTGTTTGAGGGAAAATCCTCTTGCCTGAAGCGCCGCCTCGATAGCTGTCAGAGGAATGGCCCCTTCCCGGACAACCCGAAGCGCTTCGCCCGCTTCAACGACCGTGGAGGGTAGTCCGCCCGGCGTAGGCCCTGCGTCAATAATCACGTCCACCTCAGCGCCGAATGCCTCCTCCACTTCACGTGCTGTTTGCACCGGTGGAGTTCCAGACCGATTGGCACTCGTGCCCGTCAGCGGGCCGACACGCTCAAGGAGCTCGCGCAGTGGCCGACACGAACTCAGTCTCACACCCACCCGCCCGGTTCCGGCGGTGAGTGCGAACGGGACCGAGGATTTGGCAGGAAGCAACAAGGTCAATGCGCCCGGCCAGAACTCGTCCATCAGCACAGCTGCGGGAGCCGGCACGTGCTCGACAAACGAGGCGAGATCCCGCGGCGAACACACCAATACGAGAATCGGCTTTCCATCCGACCGCCCTTTCACAGCAGACAATCGCTCGAGGGCAGTCTGGTCGAATGGATTCACGCCCAGTCCGTAGAACGTCTCGGTCGGAATCGCGACACGCCCTCCCCGTTCAAGGACATGCCTGACCTGTTGGGAGAGAGCATCAAGAGCTGTCGCAGAGTACGGAATGATCGAAGCCATAAGGGACGGCGGGAGACAGTTAGCCGCGTGGGGCGAGCGCTCGATACGCAATGTCGTGGCGATAATGACATCCCTTGAACGCGATCTGCTTCGCCGCGCGGTACGCGTCCGCCTGCGCCTCCGCCAATGAGTTCCCCCTGCCGGTGATGCCCAACACGCGGCCGCCAGCAGTGACGATGTCCTGGCCATGCTTGGCAGTTCCGGCGTGAAAGACCATCGCGCCCCGGGGATCGAGACTGTCCAGTCCCCGAATCGGTTCGCCGACGTCGTACGGACCCGGATAGCCGGCGGAAGTCATCACGACACAGACCGCATGACCGTCGTGCCACTCAACCGGCAATTGGTCCAACCGGTGTTCCACCACCGCTTCGACGACGTCGAGGAAATCGGTCCTCAGCAACGGAAGCACGACTTGCGTTTCGGGGTCCCCCATGCGGGCATTGAACTCGAGTACGTAGGGGACTCCTTCGACCACCATCAATCCCGCATACAGGACTCCTTGGAAAGGCGATCCCAGTCGCGACATCACGTCCACGGTCGGCTGCAAGATCTCGCGAGCAACCACGTCACGCAACACGGAGGTCCCCAGCGGCGCAGGGCAATAGGCACCCATCCCACCGGTGTTCAACCCGGTATCGCCGTCGCCGATCCGTTTATGATCTTGAGCGGGCAGCATCGGGACCACCGTGCGCCCGTCAGTGAACGCCATCACGGTCAGTTCCTCGCCCTGGAGATACTGCTCGATTAAGACTTGCTTGCCGGCAGCTCCGAACACCGCCTTTTCCATGGAGTCGACGATGGCGTGGCGGGCTTCCTCGCGGGTGCCCGCAATCAGCACCCCCTTGCCCTGGGCCAGCCCATCGGCTTTGATCACGACCGGTAGCTCGTGCTGCTCCACATAGGCCAGCGCTTCTGCCGGCTGATCGAAGGCCCTCGCCCGCGCCGTCCGAATACCGGCCTTGGCCATGATGTCCTTGGAAAAAATTTTGCTGGCTTCCAGCCGCGCCGCGTTCTTAGTGGGACCGAAGATCTTGAGCTTCGCTTTGCGAAACTCGTCGACGATGCCCAAGGCCAGGGGCACTTCCGGTCCGACGACGGTGAGATCGATCCCTTCCCGCTGCACAAACGCCATGAGGCCGGCGAGGTCATCGGCCTTGATCGATACGCACGTGGCAAGCGAAGCGATGCCCGCGTTGCCGGGCGCGCAGAACAGCTGGGGCCGCCGCGGGCTGTGCGCCAGCGTCCAGACCATCGCATGTTCGCGCCCTCCGCTGCCGACGACGAGAATCTTCACAATATTATTTCCCAGGTGATTGAAGAAGGATGTTCACACGGCCGACCATCTCACCCACCTGTGCTAAGCCCACATCCGAACACTCCTTGCGGTCGTGCTTGGGATAGAGCGCGCCTTGGCGCGCGAGGGCTGAAGCGACTGCTCAAAATGGTTTGTCGCAAAGCCGCAGGCGGCCTGAATACCGAGACGTATGTTGTTCGGTACGTTGAGGTAGACGGACGACCGAGAACGCAGCGACGAAACATGTTCAGAAGCCGATTAGTGACGGAAGTGGCGCATGCCCGTCAGAATCATCGCCAATCCATGTTCATCGGCTGCCTTGACCACTTCCCCATCGCGAATCGAGCCGCCAGGCTGGATCACGGCAGTAATGCCGGCTTGGGCAGCCGCGTCGAGGCCGTCGCGGAACGGGAAGAAGGCATCCGATGCCATCACGCATCCCTTGACCGGCAACTGCGCCTTCATGGCGGCCAGCTTCACGCTGTCCACGCGGCTCATTTGGCCGGCGCCGATGCCGACGGTCTGCCCAGGCTTGGCATAGATAATGGCGTTCGACTTGACATGCTTGCACACCTTCCAGGCGAAGGCGCAGGCGGCATACTCCTCATCGGTTGGCTTTCGCACGGTCGGAACCGGCAGAGCCCGGAGGTCCGTCAGCGTGCCCAGGTCCCGGTCCTGCACGATCAGCCCGCCGACCAGTTTTTTCAGATCATAGCCTTCCTGCTTCACCTTGGTCAGCGGCCCCACATCCAGCAGGCGGAGATCCTTCTTGCGTTTCAACTCGGCCAGGGCGTCTTCGGCGAATCCAGGTGCGATCACAACCTCGACGAAGGTCGAGGTGATCTCTTTCGCCGCGGAGAGATCCACTGGACGATTAAAGGCAATCACGCCGCCGAACGCCGACACGGGATCCGTTTCCCTCGCCTTCACGTAAGCTTCCACCGGTGTGGCTCCGAGCGCAACGCCGCAAGGATTGTTGTGCTTGATGATGGCGACCGCGGTCTCGTCATACTCTTTCGCCAGCTCAAGCGCCGCATTCGCATCGAGGAAATTGTTGTACGACATGGCCTTTCCGTGGAGGATCGTGCCGCGCGAAACGGACGGCTCGTTCGACTGTCGTTCCCGATAAAACGCCCCTTGCTGATGCGGGTTCTCGCCATAACGGAGGATCTCACCGAGTTCAAACTGCAGCGAGAGGATTTTGGGGAACTTGGCGTCGCTGCCCTGGACCTGTCGTTCAAGGTAGCCAGCAATCACGCTGTCGTACCGCGCGGTATGCTGAAACACTTTCATGGCCAGTTCACGACGCAACGCGCGCGTCACGGTGTTGTCCTCGAGCGCCTTGAGCACTCGTGAATAGTCGGCAGGATCAACGACCACGAGGACGTCGTCGTGATTTTTGGCTGCCGATCGCAACATGGAGGGACCGCCGATGTCGATGTTTTCGATGGCGTCGTCAAAATGGCAGTTCGGTTTGGCAATCGTCGCTTCGAAGGGGTACAGGTTGACCACCACCATGTCGATCGGGCCGATGTTGTGTTGCGTCATCTGGTCGACATGAGCCGGTACCGACCGTCGGCCAAGCAGGCCCCCATGGATTTTCGGATGCAGGGTCTTGACGCGGCCATCGAGAATCTCCGGTGAACCGGTGTAGGCCGCGACATCCGTCACCGCGACGCCCGCCTCGCGCAACGTTTTCGCCGTCCCGCCGGTCGAGAGAATTTCGGCCCCCAAGGCGGCAAGCCCTTTGGCCATGTCGACGACGCCGGTCTTATCTGAGACACTGATCAATGCCCGCTTCATGCTGGCCATGAGACAACTCCTTGCATCGGACTCGAGTTAATGATTTGGCGGTGCGGAAGGATGGGCGGAGGATAGCAAAGGAGTGCCGCAAGTTCAACTCGGATGTCCCTGCTCCGGTCAAACCCCAGGCTGGCTTGCATCCGTCCGTTTATGATACGGTGCGGTTCAAGTGATGCTTTCAATTGAATGGCTGATGCGCATGGAACGCAGGACCATTCTGGGCGGCGGAGTCTTCGCCCTGACACTACTGGCGCTCGTCTGTATTCCTCGCCACCTTCCCTTATCGGCCTCCCCGCCCACGCCGGTGCCGGCCAACTTTCATGCACGCCTGGAACACGGCACGCTCCTGCTGCGGGGATCATTGCCGGATGCGGCTGCCCGCGATCGGATTCTTGAGCGGGCCCGCACGACCTACAATCCGGCAGAGGTGAACGTGCTCGATCAACTCACGGTCGACAGCCGCATTGCCGCCCCCGCGTGGGTGGCCCAGGTGCCGGCCGTGCTGCCCGTGCTCGAGCAGATGCAGGGTGTGCGGTCGGTGATGATTGATGGCCGCTTTGTGGTCTTGAGCGGCATGGTGCCGTCCGAAGAAAGGAAAGCCACTCTCCTACGCGCAGTATCTCCCTTACGCTCACTCGGCCTCCAGCTCGAAGATCACGTGACGGTCGCCGCGGTGGCCGCCGCCGCACCGGTCGCCGCCGCTCCGTCGCTGCAAACGCGGCTGAATGACCTGCTGTCCCGCAGCCAGATCGAATTCGATTCCAATCAAGCGACGTTGACCGCCCGTGGGAGGGGGGCACTGGACCGTCTTGTACCAATCTTGACTCAGGCACCCCACACATCGATCGAAGTCGGCGGCCACACGGATGGCTTCGGAGCTCCCGACTACAATAGAGAACTGAGTCGCCGCAGGGCCGAGGCCGTTCGGGACTATCTGATGGCTCATGGTGTCACGCACGACCTGACCGCCGTGGGCTACGGCGCCAGCAAGCCGCTGTCCAGCGAAATCTCCAGAGCGGCCCTGCAACGTAACCGCCGGATCGAACTGCACGTGCGGGAGGCGAAAACTCCATGATCGGCCTCATCGGTCAGATGCTCCTCTGTCTCCTGGTTGCTGCCGCGATCGGAGTCGCAGTGGGCTGGCTGCTTCGCCACCGCTCGGCACTGTCACACGAGCAGCACCTGGCGGACCTCGAGACGGAATTGCGCATCAAAGGCCAGGCACTCGACACGGCGATCTACGACGTGAAAGTGAAGACGACGGCCCTCATGGCGCTGGAATCCAAGGTGTCCTCACTTGAGAGCCTTGGTCGCTCCGCGCAAGAAGAACTGGCGTCACGGCAAGACCGGATCGAGGTCCTGCAGCAGGAGGTGAAGGAAAGTCAGGCCCGGAATCTCTCCTCGCGCTCGGAATTCCAAACACTACTTGAGCGACTCGCGGAGCAGGAAACCACGTTGGCCGCCTATGCCAACGAAGTCCGTCAAGCCAACGCCGCACGTACGACGGCGCAGGAGGATTTGACGCGTAAGGAGCAGGAGCTCTTGACCATGGAAGCGCGCTTGCGCGACGCCGAGGGCGGCCTCGAGGCGTTCGACCGGCTCCGCCTGAAACTCGAGGAATTGGAACCGGCCCAGGGGCGCGTGCACTGGCTCGAGGTCCAGCTGAGTGAAAAGGAAGCCCAGCATCGGCGGGTCATCCACCAACTTGAGCAGGATCTTGCCGGGCGTGACCGCCGTCTGGCCGAACACGCACACCAGACCCGGCTCTTACAGGAGCGGGATCTCCACATCGCTGCCCTCGAGCAGCGCCTCGCCGACCTGCAGGCGCTCCAAACGGAACTCGCAGGGCAAGCCAAAATCATGGGCGATCAGGAAGAGGAAATTTCGCGACTCCGCAAGCGGCTCGGGGAAGTCCGCGCCGCACTTCGCGTGCGGGATGACGGCGGGCCGGTGCTCGCCAGGCCCAACGGCCCCGCCAATCAGCTGAGCCTGCAAATGCCCGCGCCGAAAGCGTCGGGTGGATCGCGCAAGGATGATCTGAAGAAAATCCAGGGCATCAGCCCCGCGATCGAGCGGGCGCTCAATAAGATGGGCACCTTCACGTACGTCCAAATCGCGCGTTGGAAGCCCACCGACATTACCCGCATCGCCAAAAAACTGGATGCTCTGCCAGGCCGCATCAAGCCGGACCACTGGATCGCCGGCGCAAAAAAACAGCATCGGGAGAAATACGGCGAAAAACTCTAGCCACGCGCGGTAGCTCCGCGTTGACTTGCCGCCACCGGTCTCCTAGAATCCGCACCCATGACCGCCTCCTTCGTGCACCTGCATCTGCATACTCAGTTCAGTCTCCTCGACGGCGCCAATCAAATCGAACCGCTGGTGCAGCAGATCAAAAGTTTCGGCCAGCCGGCCGTGGCCATGACCGATCACGGCAACATGTTCGGCGCCATTGAGTTCTACCGCAAAGCGAAGGAAGTCGGTGTCAAGCCAATCATCGGCTGCGAAGCCTATATGGCGCTGGGCAGCCGGCACGCCAAGAAGGACAGCGGCCTCGCGCACAACGACTACTATCACCTGATCCTGCTGGCCAGAAATCTGACGGGCTACCAAAATCTGATTAAGCTCGTGAGTAAAGCGTACCTTGAGGGATTCTATTACAAGCCTCGGATGGATAAGGAAATTCTAAAAGAGCACCATGAGGGCCTCATTGCGCTCTCCGGCTGTCTGAGCGGAGAGATCCCCTATCTGATCGGGCAAAAGGACATGGCCGCCGCATTGGCCGTCGCCGGGGAATTTCAGGAGATCTTCGGCAAGGAGCATTTTTATCTTGAGGTGCAGGCCAATGGCCTGGACCATCAACGGATTGCCAATGCCGGGCTCGTGGAAATCCATAAGAAGCTCGGGATCCCGCTCGCCGGCACCAATGATTGCCACTATCTGAAGAAGGAGGATGCACGGCCCCATGAGCTGATGCTCTGCCTCCAGACCGGCAAGACGCTGAGCGATCCGGCGAGGATGAAATTTGACACCGACCAGCTCTATGTGAAATCCACGGAAGAGATCGCGCCGGCCTTCTCGGAATTTCCGGGGGCCGTCTCCAATACCTGCCGGATTGCCGATTCCTGTGACCTGGAATTGGCACTCAACAAAACGCATCTTCCCCAATATAAGGCGCCGGAGGGCTACACACGCGAATCCTATGTCGAGCATTTGGCCGTCGAGGGCCTGAAGGCGCGTTTGTCGGAACGGCCGAGCAGCATTCCTGCCGCTGTCTACGAGCAACGGCTCCGCGAAGAGTTGCTGGTCATCTGCTCGATGGGATTCGCCGGCTACTTCTTGATCGTCTGGGACATTATCCGATTTGCACGATCCCGGGGCATCCCCGTTGGACCCGGCCGCGGATCGGCCGCGGGCAGTCTCGTGGCTTATGCGCTTCGCATCACCGATCTCGATCCGCTCGTCTACACGCTGCTGTTCGAACGGTTCCTCAATCCCGAACGGGTCTCGCTCCCCGACATCGATATGGACTTCTGCATGGATCGACGCGGCGAAGTCCTCAACTATGTCGTCGAGAAATACGGCTCAGATCACGTCGCCCAGATCATTACGTTCGGAACCCTGGGCGCCAAGGCCGCCATTCGCGACGTGGGACGCGTCCTCGAGATGCCCTACGCGGACGCCGATAAGGTGGCCAAGTTGGTGCCGAACCAGCTGAATATTACGCTGGAACAGGCGCTCGACACCGAGCCGCGGCTGCGGGAACTGGTCGAGACAGATCCGAAAGTACGGGAACTCATGACCATCGCCCAGTCGCTCGAGGGCTTGGCCCGGCATGCCTCGACCCACGCCGCCGGCGTCGTGATTTCCGAGGGCCTGCTCACCGATCACGTGCCGCTCTATAAAGGGGCCAACGACGAAATCGTGACCCAATACTCGATGGGTGATGTCGAGAAGATCGGCCTGGTGAAGTTCGATTTTCTCGGCCTGAAGACGTTGACGATGATCAGGCGGGCCGAAACGCTGATCAACGACGGACGCCCCGACCAGCCGGCCTTGCACGTCGATCGCCTGCCGTTCGACGACGCCAAGACCTTCGCCCTGTTATCGTCCGGCAAGACGACCGGCATCTTCCAGCTGGAAAGTTCCGGGATGCGTGATCTCCTCACGGGCTTCAAGCCGGACCGGTTCGAAGACATCATCGCCATCATCGCGCTTTACCGGCCCGGTCCGATGGATCTGATTCCGGACTTCATCAAGCGCAAGCAGGGCAAGATTCCGATTGCCTACGAACTGCCCGAACTGGAGCCGATCCTGAAAGACACCTACGGCGTCATCGTGTATCAGGAACAGGTGATGGCGATCGCGAACAGGGTGGCCGGTTTTTCGCTCGGACAGGCGGACATTCTGCGGCGCGCCATGGGCAAGAAGAAACCGGAAGAAATGGAAAAGCTGCGCGTCAAATTTTTGGAGGGCGCCCGGCAGAAGAAAATCGCGGACAAGAAGGCCGAAAAACTCTACGAGCTCATCCAGAAATTCGCCGGATACGGCTTCAACAAATCTCACGCGGCTGCCTATGCCGTCGTCTGCTATCAGACAGGTTATTTGAAAGCGCACTACCCGACCGAGTTCATGGCCGCGCTCATGACGAGCGACATGGGGAATCAAGACAAGATCGTCGGCTACTTCACCGAATGCCGCGACCTGGGGATCAAGGTGCTCGGCCCCGACGTGAATGAAAGCCAGAAAAATTTCGCCGTCGTGGACGGCGCCATCCGGTTCGGCCTGGCGGCAATCAAAAACGTCGGCGAAGGCGCGGTGGACTCGGTGCTGGCCATCCGGGCCGACAGTGGACGATTCACCTCATTCTTCAATTTTTGTCAGCGCGTGGATCTGCACAAGGTCAATAAACGAATGCTCGAAGGGCTGATCAAGGCGGGAGCCTTCGATTCGCTCGGCGCCAAGCGCTCCCAATTGATGGCCATGCTCGATCAGGCCGTTGAGGATGGCGCGGCCGCGCAACGGGAACGCGAGATGGGCCAGACGAACATTTTTGGCGAGGCGCTCAACGGCGGGTCGCCGCATGCCCACGTGGAACCGGTGCTCCCCAATCTCCCGGAATGGGATCAGGCGCAGCGACTGAAATACGAACGGGAACTGACCGGATTCTACATCACGGCCCACCCGCTCGCGCGCTACGAAGCGACGATCCATGCGCTGGCGACGGCCACCACCGCCGGCATCACGGAACTGTCGGACGGCAAAGAGGTCCGCCTGTGCGGAATCATCGCGACGGTCAAATCCATGCTGACCAAGAAGGGCGACCGGATGGCCTACGTGACGCTCGAGGATCTTCAAGGCACGGTCGAAGTCATCGTGTTCCCGGATTTGTTCAAAACGGTCGGCGAGCTGATCACCCCTGAACGGCTCGTTCGCGTCACAGGGACGATCGACCGGGGCGACAAAGGGACGAAGATCCGCGGCGTCAAGATTGAACCGCTCGCCGACGTGCAGACCCAGACGATCAAACGGATCCATATCCGATTGACCGGCAGACCCGAGGTCAAAGAGCAATTGCCCCGTCTCCTGGACGTCTTCAAGCGGCATCCCGGGAGTACCGCGGTGTCGCTCACCTTCCGCACCGACGGCGCCCTCGAAGCGGAAACGGCCCCCCTCCCCCATCTAACTGTAAGCGCCAGCGAGCATTTTGTCGCAGATGTTGAAGAAGTGCTAGGCAAAGGGGCCCTCTCTCTGGTATCGTAGCGCACCGGTACGAGAGGGACTGGAGGCACCGTCCATGCGCGACTACCTTGAGTTTGAAAAACCGCTCCGCGAGGTCGAGGAAAAGATCGAAAAACTCGCCGCCTCGGGGAATGGAAAGTCCAGCACCCAGGACGAAATCCGCAAGCTGCGGATGAAGCTGGCCCAGCTGGAGCACGAACTCTACGGGAAGCTGACCCCCTGGCAACGGACCCAACTCGCCCGCCATCCCCAACGACCCAGCACACTCGACTATATCGGAGAGATTTTCCGGGAGTTTCTCGAATTCCACGGCGACCGTTCGTTCGGGGACGATCGAGCCATTGTCGGCGGCTTTGCCCGTTTCAACGATCGGTCCGTGATGGTGATCGGGCACCAGAAGGGTAAAACCCTCAAGGAACGGATGCAGCGGAACTTCGGTATGCCCAACCCCGAGGGCTATCGGAAAGCTCTGCGCCTGATGAAGATGGCGGAGAAGTTCGGTCGTCCGATTGTCACGTTCATCGACACGCCCGGCGCCTATCCCGGCATCGGTGCCGAGGAACGCGGTCAGGCGGAGGCGATCGCCCGAAACCTCTACGCGATGTCCCGGCTGACCGTGCCGATCATCTCGATCGTCATCGGCGAAGGCGGCAGCGGAGGCGCGCTCGCGCTCGGCGTAACCGATCGAATTCTCATGCTTGAGCACGGCGTGTATTCCGTCATTTCGCCGGAAGGCTGCGCCGCCATCCTCTGGGATGATCCGGCCAAGGTGCCCGACGCCGCAGCCGCGCTCAAGATGACCGCGCAGGATCTGGTCGACCTCCACATCGTCGACGAAGTGATCCCTGAACCACTCGGTGGCGCCCACCGCGAACCTCGAGCCGTCACCGATCGGGTCGCCAAGGCGCTGACCAATCAACTCTCCCAACTCACCGACCTGTCCCTCGATCAACTGCTGGCCCAACGGGACCGCAAGTACCGACGTATCGGCGCCGTGAGCGGCCTCGATCCCAGTGCCAATTAATCAGGCCTCTTTTCCGGCCTGAGAGACCTCGTCGCTACCTTGGAAAGCCCCTCCTCGAACGCCGCCTGATCTCACCCGCCTCCGGATCGTCGTGGTGATGAACGGCCTGCCTTTGCCAGAAAACAATCAGCGGTGTGATCGTTCACCATCCCCACAGCCTGCATGAATGCATAGATGATCGTGCTGCCGACGAACCGAAACCCTCGCTGCCGGAGATCCTTCGAGAGTTGGTCGCTCTGGTGGGTCGTCACGGGGATGTCGGCAGCGTGCGTCACTCGGTTGACGATTGGCCGTCCGTCCACGAACCGCCAGACGTACGCATCAAAAGACCCGAAGGCGTCCTGGATGGCCAGAAAGGCGCGGGCATTGCCGACCGCCGCTTCAATCTTGAGGCGATTTCGAATGATGCTCGCATCGCGCAGCAGCGCCGCTTGCTTGCGCCGGTTAAAGGCAGCCACCTTCACCGGATCGAAACCGGCAAAGGCCTGACGATACCCCTCGCGCCGGCGCAGAATCGTGTCCCAGCTGAGGCCGGCCTGCGCTCCCTCCAAGAGCAACATCTCAAAGAGCCGCCGGTCGTCGTGCACCGGCCTCCCCCACTCGGTGTCGTGATACCGGATCATATGCGCTGTCGCTCCTGCCCAGCTGCACCGTGGCGGGTCGCCCGGACCAATCCTCGACGATTTCCCTGACATGCGGCCATTCTAAGGATCTAAGACCGCCGATACAATTCGCGCAAGGGGCGCGATCGGCGCAAACTCTTAGATCTCCTAGTAGGGAAATACCGAGAGGAGATTCTCCGCAAGGGGACATCTTGTCCGGCTCCGCAGCATCCTTCCCGCTGGAGCACGCCCTCCAACGATCGGCCCGCTGCAAGTTCTTGTTGTTCATGCACATCACGGCCGTCCGGTGTTGCGGGATACCGGTACGGTATGTGCTTTTAGATCCTTGTCGGGTACTGCTCTGCACCACACGACGGCAGATCACAATGTGAAGGAGGGTCATCATGAAATTGTCAACGCTCTCGGTCTGCACGGCTGCCATTTTTCTTGCCGCCTGCAGCCATACCATTCCGGAAACCGCGACCAAACCCCAGGCACCGCCGCAGTTGGGAAAAACGCCTCCGGTGATACAGCCGCTCAGCGCCGGTCAAAAGCAGGCTCAGGCGCCTGAGTCCCTGTTGCCGGTGACGCTGACGGCCGACCTCACGCCGGTGCAGAAGACGATTCAATCTGCGCTGCCGGAACGCTTTACGGAGGAACGTCACCCTCTGAGCAGCGATTATCGCTGGCGTTTCATCCGTGAAGGAGAGCCTCAAGTGCAAATTCAAGACGGCCTCGTGAAATTCAACGCGACGTATCGGGGTGAAATCGAATCCACCGCCGCCCGGGCTTGCCGTCTGGATCCGCTCTACACGGTGCTCGAAGGCACGGGACGGCTCGTCTTGCGGGAACAGGATCAAGGCCTGCTGGTGGCGATGAGCGACCCGCAGACCTCCTTCAGCTTGAAGCCGGACAGCGATACGAAGTGCAACATGTTTAACATGCCGGTGCAGGATCAACTCGCCGAACTCTTCAAGCAGGAAGCGGTGAGACAACAGATCAGCCAGTCGGTCGAGCAGGCCGGGTACATCATTCCATTGAATATGGTCTGGGACCGGCTGCAGGAACCGATGGCGGTCGGTTCCGCCACCAATAAGCTCTGCCTGTACGGCAAAGCCAAGGATTTTGCGATCGGATCGATGAAGGGACCCGGACAAAACACGACGATAACGGGCGTGGCGCGGCAAACGCCGGTCGCCCTCTACCAGACCCCTTGTCAAAAGGCGACTGCGTCAGCAATGAAGGTGCACATGGACAGCGCGGCTGCGGCCCTGCAGGAAGGGCAGCCCTACAAAGTCCTGTTGTCGGTGCCGGTGCCTTATGCCGTGCTTAACCAACAACTGCAAGACAAGCTCTATCACCAGGAGGCCCACCTTCCGACCACATTGGGGAGTACGCTGGTGATCGAGCGCGTCACCGCCTCGGATGTGAACGGCCGGACGCTGCTGGCGGTCGATACGAGCGACGCCGTGAAGGGCACACTATACTACTGGGGCACGCCGCAACTGGAGCACGAAGGCAACGTCATCACCATCCCAGATCTCCAGATGGCGAATGAAACCAAAATGGCTCTCGAGGAAATCAAGTCGGGCTACTGGCAGATGATCAACAACGAGCTGCTGCCGCGCGTGCGGCAGGCGTCGTCCATCGATCTATCACAACGCATCGGGACCATGAAGCAGGCCTTGAGCGGGCAGCATAAGTCTGGCGGCCTGGCCATGGATCTTCTGTTGGCCAAACAGGAAGCCAGCCAGGTGGTCAGCACCAAGGACGCGTTGGTCGCCGATGTGGTGCTCGAAGGTACGGCCAGCGCCTCCGGCCGCCTGCCGATCAAGCAGGCGTCTCAAACCGACATGATTCAACCGGCCTCGACCGACAAGGCGCCTGTGGCCGGCAAATCCGCGCCGAGCGATCAGGTCGCAACACCGGCCGACAAACCGGCCACGATGGAACAATCGCCGGCGGCCGGACGGTCGCCGAAGGAAGCGCGCGTTCCCGAAGACGAACGGAGGTAATCTTCTTCGTCCTAGAGGGAGGTGCGGGCCAGTCCGCGACCTTGGGGCTTGTGTTTCCGCCGTCAGGAGTCGGCGCGCCTGCTCCGGCAGGAGTCGAGCGCTGTTCGATGTTCCATTCAAGCATCGCTTCGGATGGAACGAGTTGCGCAGACAAGCGCCGGCGACGCCAACGGCGGCCAACAAGCCCCGGGGAAAGCGGATGGCCGGTCCTCCCTCGCCCCTACCAGGCGTAGGCTTCCGGGGCCGGTCCACCCGGCCCCGGAAACAGGTCATCCAACTGCTTCAACGTCTCCTTTCCCAAGGTCAGATTCATCACGCGCATCGTGTCCACTAACTGCTCGAGCGTGCGAGGGCCGATGATCGGAGCCGTCACGGCGGGCTGGTGCAGCAGCCAGGCCAGCGCCACATCGGCCGGGCGCTCGCCGAGTTCCTGGCAGAGCCGCTCGAAGGCCTCAAGGGCCGGACGATGTTTCTGCACTTCCCGCTGGACATCCTGATCGGCCCGACGGCCGACGGTCGCGGGCGTGAGGGCACCAGCCAACAATCCGCGTGCCAGGGGACTCCAGGGAATCAGCCCGATGCCATACGCGGTGCAGGCGGGAATGACTTCGAGCTCCACCGTGCGCTCAATCAAATTATAGAGGCTTTGCTCCGAGACCACTCCGAGGAAATGACGATTGCGCGAGAGCTCCTGAGCCTGCGCCAGCTGCCATCCGGCAAAATTGCTCGTGCCCACGTAGAGAATCTTCCCTTCACGCACCAACTGCTCCATGGCCTGCCAGATCTCGTCCCAGGGTGTGTCCCGGTCGACGTGATGCATTTGATACAGATCGATGCACTCGGTCTGAAGGCGCCGCAGACTGGCTTCACAGGCCCGTTTGATGTGTAGAGCCGACAGTCGGGCCTGATTGGGCCAATCCCCCATCCGGCCGTACACTTTGGTCGCGAGAACGACCTTGTCGCGGCGGGCTCCGCCTTGCGCGAACCAACGGCCGATGATCTGCTCGGTCCATCCCTCTCCCACCTTCCATCCATACACGTTCGCCGTATCGAAAAAATTCAGTCCCAATTCGAGGGCGCGGTCCATGATCGCGAAGCTGTCGGTCTCCGACGTCTCCGGGCCGAAATTCATGGTGCCGAGGCACAGCCGGCTCACCTTGACTCCCGATCGCCCGAGTTGGACATATTGCATGACTGCACTCCTTAATCAGAGGCCGATCGTCTCGATGCGTGTCAGCTCGTCCGGCGTCAGCGTAAATCGCTCGGCCCGCAGATCGTCCGCCATGTGCTGCGCATTGGTGGTGCCCGTCAGCGGGATCATGCCGATCTGCATGGCGAAGCGGAACACCACTTGAGCCACACCGGTCCCGTAGGTTTCCGCCATCTTCCGCATCGCGGGATCAATGAACACTTCCCGGTTCGCCGTCAGCAGCGAGAATCCCTGATACAGGATGCCGTGCGTCCGGCACAGGTCACGAACGGCCTTGTCCCAACCGAAGGCGGCGTAGCAGCGGTTCTGAACGACCATGGGCCGGTGTGTCGCCCGTTCGCACAAGAGCGCGAGCTGGTCTGCCGACACATTGCTGACTCCGATCACCTTGGTCTTGCCGCTCTCATACAACGATTCAATGGCCGCCCACACTTCCCAATCCTCCGGTCCCAGACCGCCGCGATAATACGGTCCGTGGAGCACATAGGAATCGAGGTAGTCCGTGTGAAGATGGGCTAACGAGCTGTCGAAGGATTGGCTGACCTGCGTGGTGATGCTGGCGTGACGGTCGTACGGCGTTCGATCGTCTTGTCCATTGACGGACGTGAACTTGGTTTGAAGAAACAGTTGCTTCCGCGTCACCCCCTGTTCGGCCAAGCGGAGCAACGCCTCCCCGACCCGCGCTTCATCATAATGGATGAGCTGGTTGGCCGTATCGATGGCCGTGAACCCCGCCTTGACGGCGTCGAGCACCAGCCCGGTGGTGGCCTCTTTCTTCCAGGCCGTGCCGTACATGAACGCCGGAATTGTCACATCATTATAGGCCGTCATCGCCATCGCCAACTATCCTCCTTGCCTCCTGGCTCGTGCCGCCTGCCTCACCATACACAGTTCGCTGTCGCAGTCTCAACGAGAGAATTGGTACAGTGCCGTCATGGATGCTGATGGTCAGGTCGTCGAACTGCGACTGAGCTATCGCTACGCCAAGCAACATGCCTGGGTCGTGCAGGCGGTGAATGGATTTCTGTCGGCCTATTTCATGGAGCAACCTGGCTTTCGCGTGCAACGGCATTTTGACGAACTGGAGTCCGGCATGCATGTCTGGCTCTGCGAAGTGCCGGCACCCACCACGATGAACCGGTTGTTGCGTCGTCTGAAAGCGGATCTGCCTGCGTTCCGGTATACGGAATTTCCGAGCGCCGACGACCGTCGAACCCAGTATGTGATCGATTGCTCAGACCCTGCTCCCACCGACCCGATAGCGGATGACCCCATTTCGCCATAGACGTGTCCAAACGGTGCGAGAAGAGTATACTGAGAAGACGCGGAGGTCTGTGCGATGCCTCGAGTACTCGTACTCGGCGCGGGAAAAATCGGCTCGCTGGTCGCCTGTCTGCTCTCTCAGCAAGGAAGCTACGACATCCATCTGGGGGACGTCTCGCTCGATGCGCCGAAGCACTTGGTGGAAGACCTCGGTCTTCCGCGCGTCACCCCGGCCGTGCTCGACGTGCGAGACCCCGAAACCGTCGAGACCTATCTGACCGCTCATCCGGTAGACGCCGTCATTTCGAGCCTGCCGTATTTCTGCAATCCAACCGTCGCGGCACTGGCCTTGAAGCTGGGCTGTCATTACTTCGATCTGACGGAAGACGTCGAGGTCACCGAGCATATCCATGCCATGAGCGACGGCGCAGCCCATGCCTTCATGCCGCAATGCGGGCTCGCCCCCGGCTTCATCAGCATCGTCACGCACGATCTCATGACCCATTTTGAAACATTGGACCACGTCAAGATGCGGGTGGGCGCTCTCCCGGTGCACCCCAGCAATGCGCTCAAATATTCCCTGACCTGGTCCACCGACGGTCTGATCAATGAATACGGCAATCTCTGCTATGGCATCGAGGAGGGCCGCAAGATTCCTCTGCAGCCGTTGGAAGGCTATGAGACGATCGAGTTGGACGGCTTGTTGTACGAAGCCTTCAATACCTCCGGAGGACTGGGAACACTCGCGGACAGCTCGGTGGGGCACGTGAAAACGATGAACTACAAGACCCTGCGCTATCCCGGTCACTGTGAAAAGATCCAGTTCCTCATGAAGGACCTCCGTCTCAACGAAGACCGCAAGACGCTCAAGCGGGTGCTTGAACATGCCATTCCGCAGACCTTGCAGGATGTCGTGCTGATTTACGCGTCGGTGACCGGCACGAAGCAGGGCGAATTCTTTGAAGAGAGTTACGTCAAGAAAGTGTATCCCCAATGCATCAAGGACAAGCTCTGGTCTGCGATTCAAGTGACCACCGCGTCGAGCGTCTGTTGCGTGATGGATCTTGTGCTGCGGCATATCCGGCCTCCGCGAGGTTTCGTGACGCAGGAATCCATCTTCTTGAAGGATTTTCTGGCGAACGATTTCGGAGTGTACTTCCGATGAGTACCGTCCATGCCGCGCTCAGAGCACTGGGCATCCAGGCCGTCAATTCAGGCGGCAGCACGGGCAAGCACTGGTGGTCTGATCACGCAGCCGGGTCGTTGATCCAGTCAGTGAATCCGGCGACGGGCGAAGCCATTGCCGCCGTCCGCTCCTGTGCTCCCCAGGACTACGAGCATATCGCGACACAGGCGCGCGAGACGTTTGTGACGTGGCGCATGGTCCCTGCGCCAAAACGCGGCGAGCTCGTCCGGCTGATCGGCCAGGCCTTGCGGGACAAAAAGGACCAACTCGGGACTCTCGTCTCGCTCGAAGTGGGAAAGATCAAAGCCGAAGGCGACGGGGAAGTACAGGAAATGATCGACATGGCCGACTTTGCCGTCGGGCAATCACGAATGCTCTACGGAGCCACGATGCCCTCGGAACGGCCCGCGCACCGGATGAGCGAGCAATGGCATCCGCTGGGACCCGTCGGTGTCATCACCGCCTTCAACTTCCCGGTCGCCGTCTGGGCCTGGAACGCGTTCCTCGCCGCCATCGCCGGTGACACCGTCATCTGGAAGCCGTCGCCGAAGACGCCGCTCTGCGCCATTGCAGTGCAGCATCTCTGCAACCACATCATGGAGCAGCAAGGATATCCTGGCGTGTTTTCCTTGTTCATCACCGAGCAGCCGTCGCTGGCGGAGACCATGGTCCGTGACCCCCGGTTGCCATTGATCTCATTCACCGGATCCGTCGCTGTGGGCCGTCACGTCGCGGCGCTGGTGGGCGAGCGCCTGGGCCGGACGCTGCTTGAGCTGAGCGGTAACAATGCCGTGATCGTTGATGAAAGCGCAGATCTGGACCTGGCAGTACGAGCCATCGTCTTCGGGGCGGTCGGAACCGCCGGCCAGCGCTGTACGACGACCCGACGGGTGCTTGTCCATGAATCGCGCGGCGAAGACCTGCTCGACCGGTTGGTCAAGGCCTACAAGCAGGTGCGCATCGGCAATCCGCTGGATGCGGATGTGCTGCTGGGCCCGCTGATCGACCACGTCGCCGTCGAGACGTACCGTGCCGCGATCGACGAAATCAAGAAAGAGGGCGGCGACATTCTTTGCGGCGGGCGCGTGCTGAACCGACCAGGGTACTTCGTCGAACCCACGATTGTGCGGGCCCGGCCCGATTGGCCGCTCGTGCAGCGGGAGACTTTCGCACCGATTCTCTATGTGCTGACCTACCGCACCTTGGATGAAGCGCTGGCGATGCAGAACGGCGTACCGCAGGGCCTGTCCTCGGCGATGTTCACGAATAATTTGCGCCACGGCGAACGCTTCCTGTCGGCGTCCGGCAGTGATTGTGGCATCGCCAATCTCAATATCGGCACGTCCGGCGCCGAGATCGGCGGCGCCTTCGGCGGCGAAAAGGAAACGGGAGGCGGCCGGGAATCCGGGTCCGACGCATGGAAGGCATACATGCGGCGGCAAACCAACACGGTGAACTGGGGCACGGATTTGCCCCTTGCGCAGGGCATCAAGTTCGGCTCGTAGCCGCGCGAGGGAGAAGGCAGGACCACGATCGATCCTCCAGGAGTAAACAATGGATACCAATCGAGAACTCGACGGCTTATTGGAACGAATGGTGACGGAATATGTGGCACGTAACCGGGCGGCGAAAATCCTGCGAGGCTTGCTCGAGGAGGCCGGTATCGGATTCTATCCGGTCGTCGACCATGTAACGTTGCGCACGATCGATATCGACCGACGCGCAGACCAATTCGTGACGCTCGGCTATGCGTACGATGAGACCCTGAACTACGACGACTGGTACGCCAAAGTCTACCGGAAAACGGGCTATCCGGCACTCTTCGTCGATCAGGCTTATGCGGATGGTCGCGGCAAGACGAGCATCATTCCCCGCTGGGTCGCCGCCTTCGGGGATCAGGTCTTTCATCACGTCGCAGTGCGCGTGGAAGACATCGACAGGGCCGTCACCCGACTGAAGAGCAACGGCGTGGAGTTTGCCGGTACTGTCGTGGGCCCTGCCGGTGGGCAGCTGCGCCAGATCTTCTCGGCACCCGAACTCGTGGACGGGCAGCCCTTCACGGTCCTCGAGCTCGCAGAGCGGCATCGCGGCTATCAGGGATTTCTCCCTCCCCAGGCCGACAGCCTGATGAAGTCGACCGCGCCGCGATAGGTTCAGATGGAGTTCCGCGCCGCCTGCGCGGGTGCCTCTATCGTCCGCAGGAAGCTGGGGCCCTCGACCGGCAGCCGAATATCGAAGGTCGTTCCGTGCCCCGGCTCGCTTTCCACGGTAATGCATCCCCCGTGCATATCGACGACGTCCTTGACGATCTTCGTGCCCAGGCCGGTACCACCCGTCTTACTGCTCACCAGCCGGTTCGTAAACAGATGATCCCGGACGTCGGCCGGCATCCCGCTGCCCGTATCCACAACACGGAGTCGGATGAAATCGTCGCCGACCTGATGGGACCCGATGATCGTCACACGTCCGTGAGGCGGCACCTCCGGAATGGCATTATTCACAAGATTGTAGAGCAGCGAGTACAGCCGCGCTTCGTCTCCCGCAATCGCAGGCAAGGTCTGCAGCCCCTCCGTGCTGAGGCTGACCTGTCTCTGCGCCGCAGCCCCGCGTAACGATCTGACGACACTTTCCGCAATCTTCACGATCACGCAGGGTTCGAATTTTTGCGAGACACGTGTCAACGCCGCATAGTCCGCGATCGCTTTCATCCGATCCTGAATGCGGCGTGAGGTGTTTCGGAACATCGTGATCACTTCCTCGCAGGCCGAGTGGCTTTGTTCGGCGCGCGCTCGCTCCATCGCCGGCAAATGCCGGAAGACATCGTCGATCTCGTCCGCGAGGAGATCCGTGCCGGCCACCAGCGGCATCAGGAGATTCTTGACGTCGTGCGTGATTTCGCCCATCAACTTGGTGATCTCCACCCGCTGTCCCGAACGATCGATGAAGGTCGCCACCGTCTGGTCGATCTGTCCAGGTTCAAAGGGTTTGGTCATGAAATCAACGGCGCCCTCTTTCATCGCTTCGACGGCCAGCCGGATCGTGCCATAGGCCGTCACCACGACAACCGGAAGATTCGGCCATCGTTTTCTGATCAGTTTGAGCGCCTCGATGCCGTTGAGGCGGGGCATGGAGACATCGAGAAACGCGAGGTCGAGCGCATGCGATTCTACGGCCGCCAGGGCCGCCTGACCGTCACCGGCCGTCACGACCTCGTGGCCGAGCCAGCGCAGCCGTTCGGACAGACTCATTCTAATGTCGGCATCGTCGTCGGCAACCAGTATGCGAATGCCCATGGCGTTCCCTCCTGCCAGCAGTAACCCAGCAAGAAATACGCCATTTCCCGGCAACCTTGTTTTCCGAATATTTTCAGGGAAAACGCTGTAAGAACCGCGCGGACATTGAATCAGTTTCGGATGGAAGGCGGATCAAAATAGATACGCTAGCCCATGTCTTTCAACACGTGGTCGGGATTCCGGTCGCGACCGATATTCTTCATCAAGGCGTCCTGAAAAAGGACCACCACCCGTCCGCGCTGATCCTTCACAATCATGGAAGCGGAAGGTGCTTTGAACGTGGCGGGATCGCCTTCCAACCACGCGCTGCACGTGAATGACAAGGCGTCGAGGATGGTCTCGACGCGATATTCATGGCGCAGCCGGTATTGCAGCACGTCGAACTGTAAGCGGCCCACCGCCGCGACAAGCGATTCCAGATCGTTGAGGCTGCGCATAATTTGCACCGTGCCTTCTTGCGCCATCTGCTCCATTCCCTTGTCGAATGCCTTGCGCTTGCCCACGTCGGTGGGACGGATGCGCGCAAAAATCTCGGGCTGAAACTGCGGCAGCGGCTTGAACGAGAAACCACCCGTCGCCGAAATGGTGTCGCCGATGGCAAAGACGCCGGGGTTGATGATGCCGATGATGTCCCCGGGAAACGCCTCCTCGACCGTGCTGCGTTCCTGGGCCACGAGGCTGTGGGGGCGTGACAAGCGGACCTCTCGGCCCAGCCGGTGATGCTTCACCACCATATCCCGTTCAAAGCGCCCGGAACAGACGCGGAGAAACGCCGTGCTGTCTCGATGCTTCGGATTCATGTTGGCTTGCAGTTTGAACACATATGCGCTGAACGGCCGTTCGATCGGATCAATCGTCATTTCAGCGCCATCATCGCCGTCGGCCAACCGCGCGCCGGGCGACGGTGCGAGGCGCACGAAGGCGTCGAGAAAGCTTTCGACGCCGAAATTCGTCAGCGCAGAGCCGAAGAACACGGGCGTGACCTCTCCTTCCAGAAACTGCTCGTGCGAAAACGGATTGCCGGCGATAGAGAGGAGCTCCAAATCATGATCGACCTGCGCCATGACGTCAGGGGCCACGCGGCCGCTTGCAGCGAGGTCCGCCAGCTCCATGGTCTGCACGTCGACTTTCGTGGCGCCGCCGTGCGCGGTCCTGCTGAAGAGCGCCACGCGGTGATCGTCGCGCGTAATAATGCCGGTGAAGTCGCTGCCGGATCCGATCGGCCAGTTCACGGCGCTGGCATGGATCGACAAGGCCTGCTCCACCTCCGTCATCAAATCCAAGGGAGGACGCCCCGGAAGATCCATCTTGTTCACGAACGTCAGTACGGGTATGCGACGCATGCGACAGACGGCAAACAGCTTCCGGGTCTGGGCTTCGACGCCTTTCGCCGCATCGATGACCATGATGGCACTGTCTGCAGCGGTGAGCGTCCGGTAGGTATCTTCCGAAAAATCCTGGTGCCCGGGGGTATCGAGGAGATTGATAACGGCATCTTTGTAAGGGAACTGCATGGCGGAAGCGGTGATGGAGATGCCGCGCTCCTGTTCCATGCCCATCCAGTCGGAGGCGGCCGTTTTTCCTCCTTTGCGGCCACGGACCATGCCCGCCGTTCGGATCAGCCCCGAGTACAGGAGCAGCTTCTCCGTCAGCGTCGTCTTTCCAGCGTCCGGATGACTGATGATGGCAAACGTGCGGCGCTTCGCCGTGGCCGTCGTCAATTCACCTTGTTCCGTCGATCCCGTGCGCATACCGTCGCGCAGCATAACACAGGAGGTGCGCACGCGGGAGACTGGAACGGACGCCGGCCGGTGGTTGACAGCGGCGGCGGGAAAGCGGAGGATACAACTCGCCCTTAGGTATGCTCTCTAGGAAGACGTTGAGAAGACCGTCACACATATCGGCGCTTCCCTCCTGGGTGCGGCATATCTTCCGCTTCCTTCCCGTTCCACCTTCACTGGTCTCGCGTGCCGGACCGTTCCGTCCGCCGCCCCGTCCATTGCGCACGAGGTGCGATCGCCCTGTCGAGGAGTGCGACCTAGGTCGACCCCTCGTTGCGCCGTCCCACGTGACTTCCTAGAGTCAACGTACAAGACGGAGGTCGACATGAATGTCCTGCTCGTGCATCCCGGTCCGCTCATGTATACGAAGATCTACTTGCGCCTGGAGCCCCTCGGCCTTGAGCTGGTCGCGTCGGCGGCGAGGTCACTCGGTCACCGTGTGACCCTGCTCGACCTTCAAGTCGAATCGCAGAACGACTATGTGCGGATGCTGCATGAACAGCGGCCCGACGTGGTGGGATTCTCCTGTAATTATCTGGCCAACGTGCCCGAAATTGTCGATCTGGCTAAGCTGACCAAGCAGCTCGTGCCGGGGTGCCGCATCTTCGTCGGCGGGCACAGCGCGTCGTTCGTGGCCACTGCCATTCTCGAACATGCCGACGGCGCGATCGATTGCGTGATGAAGGGAGAAGGGGAACCCGTGATCGGACCAATGCTCGCTGCGATCGACGGCGGCCCGGCCGAGCTCGGCCCCGTCCCCGGTGCGGTGACGCGCGCCGGCGAGGGGCCGGCTGTTCAAATGCTCGAACAGCTGGACGACCACCATCCAGGGCGCGATCTGCTTCGCCATCGGCGTAAATATTTCATCGGGGTGCTCGATCCCTGCGCGTCGATTGAATTTACCCGCGGGTGTCCCTGGGACTGTTCATTCTGCAGTGCGTGGACGTTCTACGGCCGGAGCTACCGGGTCCGCAGCCCTCAGGCGATCGTCGACGACCTGAGCCGCGTGCGTGAACCTGGCGTCTTCATCGTGGACGACGTCGCGTTCATCCAGGCCAAACAAGGGATGGCCATCGGCGAAGCGATCGCCCGACGCGGGATCCGGAAACAATACTATCTGGAGACGCGGGGGGATGTGTTATTGCGGAACAAAGAAGTCTTCCAGTTTTGGAAAACCCTTGGACTCGCCTACATGTTCATCGGGATCGAAGCCATCGATGAGGAAGGGCTCGCGCTCCATCGGAAGCGCATCACGCTGAGCAAGAATTTCGAAGCCCTCGAGTTCGCCCGGTCGTTGGGCATCACCGTCGCCATCAATCTGATCGCCGATCCTTCATGGGACCGCCGCCGGTTCGAGGTGGTGCGCCAGTGGTGTCTGGACATTCCGGAAATCGTCAACGTGAGTGTCAACACGCCCTACCCGGGGACCGAGACCTGGCACACGGAGGCGCGGCGCATCACTACCCGGGATTATCGTCTGTATGATATCCAGCATGCGGTGCTGCCCACGCACCTGCCGCTTCCGGATTTCTATGAGGAGTTGGTCAAGACGCAGCAGGTCTTGAACACGAAGCATCTGGGATGGACCGCGCTCAAATCCACCGCCCGGATTGCCGCCGGCCATCTGTTTCGGGGGCAGACCAATTTCGTGAAGATGCTGTGGAAGTTCAACAGCGTGTACAATCCCAAGCTGCAGCTGGCCGACCACGCGCGGCCGGTCATGTACCAGATGCCTCTGCCGCCGAAGCCGGTGACCGGCATTGCTCCCCATCTGCTGTACATTCACCGTGGTCAGGGCCGGGCAGGCCGCGTGCTCGATGATGCCACCGAGCAATTTGTGGAGACGACCCGCATGCGCGGCACCGCGTAGCC
>DASVBB010000232.1:0-3540 GCA_036376045.1 Nitrospira sp. | reverse complement strand
CAAAACGCGTGCTCGACCTCGCCGCGCATGATCGCATCAACGGCCGCGAGAGCGCCCCCTGCCGCCAAATAGGCCGCGGGCAGTGAACCGGGGGACATGGAGGTATCGGGATCGAGGGCGACTCTCCCGCTCGCAGGCTGGTGGATATTCAATGCGGTGACGTAGGAGGAACTGTGGACTTGCGTGATCCATTCTTCTTCGGCGCTTCGGGGTTCAATTCTCGTCAGCCGGTCGACCGTGCCGCTCCGTTCCAATTGCTGCATGATGGCCCGAAGACGATTGGGAGACTCCGGATGTCCGGCGCCCATATCGTGTTCGAGATAGGCCGGGTGGTACACAATGCCGGTGTTCCCCATGCGTTGAATCGTAGCACGCAGGATTCGGCATAGACAACGCGCGTTCGGCACTGCTATCGTCTATCCCCCGGAGGACAGGATGCCGAATTCACGCATTGAACCGCTCAAGAAGGTGCTGGCGATCGATCCGAACGACGACGTGGCGTGGTTCGGGTTGGGGAAGGCCTATATGGAAGACGGCAACTTCGAGGAGGCCGCCAGCGCGCTGCGGCAGTGCATCGGGGTGAAGCCCTCCTATTCAGCCGCCTACTATGCGTTGGCGCAATCGCTCCGCACCTTGAATCGCGTGGAAGAATGCCGTGAGGTTTGTGCCAGGGGAATCGACGTCTCGACAAAGAACGGCGATGCCATGGTGACGAAGAATCTGGAAGCGCTAAGGAGCGCGCTCTAGAGCAGGTGGCAGAACGCCTCACGCTGGCGTTCGCTCAGGTGCGCGCCGGCCGACGGATTGTGGATCAACATTCGCACGCGCGGGTGTCCTCGCTGATGGGTGTTCCGCTCAACGAGCTCCACATTCGCCAACCTCGTACACGCCTTCGCCGGCATCGGCACGACATCCCAGAACGAAATCAACACCGCACTCACGGCGCATAGTTTCGTGAGCAGCAGGCTCGCGGCTCCGGCCAGCGACTTCAGATCGAGCCAGATGGCTTCCGATCGTGAAGTGTGTTCACCCCGCAGGTCAGCCCGTGGTATCGAAATGCACAGGACGACAGGAGCGGTGTAATCGGCAAGCTGCTTGGCCTTTTGCTGGATGCGGGCCAAGATCCGATGGATCAGAATCACGCCGCGGTCCGTTTCATCAATCCCTTCCTCATCCTGGAGGAGGCCCCGCAGGGGAAGCCGCTGCCGCTCCGCCGATCCGACCATGGCCGTAATTTCGACGAAGAAGCGTTCGCGCCCCAGGCGGCATTCAAGGTCCGCGGTCCGTGCCTGCGATTCCGGCAGAAAGGTGACCCTCGCGCCGACGCGGATCAGCTGGACCGCCAGCTCCAGTTCGGCAAGAGCGGACTCCCGCACACCATAATCATAGTGGGTGATGCGCCGGACGAGACGGGCGAGCCGCAGATGGCTCGATTGATCAGCGCAATGCTGGCGAAGCGTCGTCCACCGGTCTTCAAGTTCCCGCGACAGACCGAGCTCCTCCCGTTTCCATGCTGGGAGAGGCTCGCGATGCCCGTCACGCAGAGGTGTGACGAGCCGGAATGTCTTTCGTGGGCGGAACCGCGGCATAGCCAGATTCGTGACGCCTGAACCGGGACGATCACACCGGCTCAGCGCCCTCATCACCCTGAGGAGGCAGATCCAGCGCCTCTGGTTGACGGTTGACCACTTCCTCGTAGACTTCGTCAAGCCAGCGGCCGGCACAGCCCAACACTTCGCGAACGAGAGGCTCCGGCTGTCCGGTCCGTTTGATCGTCCACTGGGACACGTATTCCAGTAAGGCCTCTCGTTCGAATTGGCGGCTTGATTGGACGGCCAGCTCCGTCAGCTCCCCGAGGCCGGTCTTCAAGATATCGGCGACGGTTTCACGTCCGTAAGAGGTGCTGGCCGTCACGTATTGGACCGCTCGATTGATTTCCTGATCGTTCATCCCTGGCCTTCCACCGCAGATTTTCACATCCTGTCGCACAGCTGTCAAACTCGCACGGTGCGGCGTATCCTCCCACGGCCTGCGATTTTTTTTGCGCGGCCACACCAGACGGATGGTAAGATCGATCACAACTCACTCAGCCGACAAGGAGCGCGCATGGCCTCGACCACAATCGTTCGGAAATCTGCCCGTATACCCGTACCGGATCGATGGGATTTGACCGATCTGGTCAAGGATCCCGTACGCCAACTCGAGACACACTTGTCGGCCATCGAGGTGCAAGTTGCTCAGATCGAAGCGGCGCGCGACAGGCTCAGTCCCGACTTGCCCGAGGGCGAGTTCGCCGCCATCCTGCGCCTGAGCGAATCAGTAGCACAGAGTGCGTCCCGCCTGGGCGCCTATGCCTACCTCTGGTTTTCTGAAAATACCAAAGACGGCAAGGCCCGCTCCTTCAAGGCCCATGTGGAAGAACGTCTGACCGCCCTGCAAAACCGTTTATTGTTTTTCGAGCTGTGGTGGCAGGACATCGACGAACAGAACGCGGCTCGGTTATTGCGCGGATCGGGCGACGTGCGGTACCACCTGGAAACCATTCGCCGTTATAAACCGCATACGCTGACCGAGGCCGAGGAGAAGATCATCAATGTGAAGAATGTGACCGGCCGGAGCGCCGTGAACACACTCTATGATGTGGTGACTAACGGGTTGACGTTCACCATGAAGGTTGGGGCCAAAAAGCACATCCTCAACCGCGAAGGCCTCATGCCGTATGTGCGGAGCCCCAAGGCTGCGGTGCGACAAGCGGCCTATCAGGAGCTCTACCGTGTCTTCTCTGCCCAGCGCGATGTACTCGGAGAGATGTACAAGACATTGGTGAACGACTGGAAATCGGAGAACATCGGCCTGCGGCGCTTCGCCTCCCCGATCGCCGCGCGGAACCTTGGCAACGACGTGCCGGATCAGTCCGTCGAGGTGCTGTTATCCGTATGCGCCGAGAACGCCAACCTGTTTCAACATTATTTCAAACTCAAGGCCCGTATCTGCGGGATCACGCCGATGAGCCGCTACCATCTCTATGCGCCACACCGCAACGATGTGAAGAAATACCGATACCCGGACGCGGTGAACATGGTCCTGGAGGCCTACCGCGGCTTTTCACCGCAGATGGCCGACTTGGCGCAGCAGGTGTTTACCGATCGCCACATCGATGCTCCCACGAGACCCGGCAAGCTCGGCGGGGCCTATTGCTATAGCGTCGTACCGGGCAACACGCCGTATGTCCTGCTGAACTATACGGGCGATGCGCGGGACATCGCCACGATGGCGCATGAACTCGGCCACGCGGTGCACGGAATGCTCGCGGCGCGTCATTCGGTCTTTACGTTTCACTCGACACTGCCGCTTGCGGAGACGGCGTCGGTTTTCGGCGAGCGCATCCTCTCTGATGCGCTCTTGCAGCAGGAATCGAACAAGAAAATCCGGCAGGGTCTGTTGCTCGGCCAGCTTGACGACATTTATGCCACCGTGCTGCGGCAGGCGTACTTCGTGCGATTCGAGCGAACCGCCCATCAAATGATCGCCGACGGGGCG
>DASVBB010000225.1:0-6155 GCA_036376045.1 Nitrospira sp. | reverse complement strand
AGTGGCCACCTGGCAGCCTCGGGATTCGTGCCCCGCCGGCTCCCGTCTCCTTATAACGGACGTTCAGCGCTGCGACCCACATTTCTCGTCGCGGTTCGCCAAGAATCCCATTGATGAGGAGACCCGTATGGATGGTCTTTGCCGAGAAGTCCAAAAATTCGTCAGCGCCTGCGAGGCGCTCCACTGGATGCTCGCCCAGGGAAACGAGCTGAGTTCTGATGAGCGCGGGGTGGTGGCGTTGTCAGCTCGGGATCTTCTGGCGCATCTCGACCCGGTCGCGCAGCAAGAGGCGCACACCTAGCCGGAAATGTCGCGTGGGCGTGCCGTGACGCAGAGGAATGGGACGCGACGGTCGGCGTTCCCTTCAGCGCAAAGGTGGCGGCATTGACGGGTGTGGCGCGTAGAGAATGTGGGAACGGCTCTTATGGGTTCCCACGTTTTTCGACCTGTACCATACGCACGATCACACACCGGTCATACTGACAGAATTGACAGGTCGTGATGACCCAAGGACACAGTCGATCTTCGCAAGCCTTCATCTGTCCGCCGACGTGGTATGCTTCTCTTAGTCACGGTGAATCCATGAACGATGAACTCTTCCAACTGGCACGGCGGATGCCCAAGGCCGAGTTGCACCTTCATATCGAGGGCAGCCTTGAACCGGACATGGCCTTCCGTCTCGCCGAGCGCAATGGGGTGAAACTGCCCTATCCCAATGTGGAAACCCTGCGGGCAGCCTACGCCTTCAACAATCTGCAAGAATTTCTGGATGTCTATTACAGCGGGATGTCGGTACTGCGCACGGAAGAAGATTTCTACGATCTCACCCGGGCATACCTGGAACGGGCACATCGTGACAACGTGGTGCATGTGGAGATGTTCTTCGATCCGCAGGCTCATCTGGAGCGCGGCATCCCGATGGACGTGCAGATCAGCGGAATTCGCAGGGCGCTCGAGCACGGCAAGGAGCAGTTGGGCATCACCTTCAGGCTCATTTTATCGTTTCTGCGTCACCTGTCGGAGGAGCATGCCTTCAACACTTTGGAGATGGCCGCGCCTTTTCTCACACAGGTCGATGGGTTTGGGCTGGATTCCTCGGAACTCGGCAATCCGCCTGAGAAGTTTACACGGGTGTTTGCTGAGTGCAGGAGACTGGGCTTCAAGATCACCGCCCATGCCGGCGAGGAAGGCCCGCCCGGCTATGTGCATCAAGCCCTCGATGTGTTGTCGGTGGATCGCATCGATCACGGCAATCAATCGCTGGAAGATGCTGCACTCGTTCAGCGGCTGGCGGAGGAAGGCAAGACCCTCACTCTCTGCCCTCTGTCCAACCTCAAGCTCCGCGTGGTGAAGACCATGGATCAACACCCGATACTGACCATGTTGAACCAGCGGTTGAAAGCCACCGTCAACTCGGATGACCCGGCCTATTTCGGCGGGTATATCAATGACAACTACCGCGCGCTCCTCGAACACCTGCCGGTCACTCGCACGCATCTCTATCAACTGGCACGCAATGCCTTTGAAGGAGCCTGGATCAGCGCAGAAGAGAAGACCGAACACCTCTCGAGGCTTGATCGGGTGTTCTCACCCGCATGAGACACCGCTGCTGGTACTTTCTCGTTTCCTGAACGCCTACACTTCCGTAGCCTCCGACTCATCCATGTGCCTAGGGGTTTGAAGAGTGGGACAGTCGATGCCGGCTTCGTAGAATGTCGTCGACAACCTGACGCCACGGAGGAGGATCACCCATGGCTGAAATCGTTTCAAACGGAAAAGTGATTTCCTTGGAGTACACACTCAAGTTGGAAGACGGTGAAGTGGTGGACACGAACGTGGGCAAAACTCCCCTGACCTATACACAGGGGGCGAATCAGATCATCCCCGGCGTGGAGGCGGCGGTAGAGGGCATGGCGATCGGACAAGCCAAGCAAGCGGTCGTGCCTCCGACGGAAGGCTATGGCGACCCAGACCCGGACGCGTTCCACGAGGTGCCGAAGGCAAAGCTACCTGAGGAAATCCAAGTAGGCACCCAACTCCATGGGAAAGACTCTACCGGCCGAGAGATTCGGCCCATTGTGTCAGAAATCAAGGACGAGACCGTATTGTTGGACTTCAACCATCCACTTGCCGGCAAGACGCTGTATTTCGACTTAAAAGTCGTCAATATCCACGTCGAGGGCAACCCGGCACGGGCACCTCGCTAGTCGGCCAGAGGGATCTGCTGCGCGACGTTCTCTCTTGCCACGATTCCTCTATTGAGGAGTTCCTGCCGGACCCGCGGCGAGACCGTCCCGGTGACCCACACGTCAATGCGGAGGTTGTCCTTCTTGTGCCGTAGCGTGCTCGACAGACGGTCGAACAGCGCTTCGGTTTTCTGCATCCAGACGGCATGATCAACCGGTGCGGGGAAAAACAGAGTGCGCTCTTTGGACCGACCAAGAGGTAATCGTCCCGTGGTGGTAATCTCCGCGATCGGCAGCACCTGTTCATGGTACGCCCGCAACAACTCGGCGGCCTGCTGGTAGAACAGCGCTTCGTCTTCAGACAAGGCGTTCAAGGCCACCGTGAGAAATCGGTCACGCCGCTTGGCCTTTGACAGTGCTGCGAGACATGAGACGATAATGGACTGATGCCGTGGCGAATAAAACGGATGATCCAGAAATTTTGCGGCGAGTTCATCCCGCACGCCCATCGACTTCAGACGCCGGAGATTCATCACGCGCAAGTCGGCCGGCCCATATTCTTCGAGCGCACGGTTCAGCACCTCGACGCTGTTCAGACTCACGAGTGCCAACGGCAGGGGGTTGGGAACCGGTACCAGCATCACGGCAAAGGTCGATGTATACCCGGCGAGGCTGGCCCAGCCGACCCGATCCAGCTCCTTCTGCAGAATGGGGTTCGATGAATACACATCCACCTTGTAGTACGCCGCAAATCTTCTCTTGTAGGCCGAAACCCGAGCCAGGCTCTTGAGATAGGAATCTTCGTACGGGCCGGATTCACGGAGACTCCCCTCGACCGTCGACTCCAACAGGCGATAGGCGCCTCGAGGAATGCCGACGAGGGTATCTTTCGGTTCGGACGCCAGACGCCCGACGGTCTGAATCGGCTCGACGAGAACCTTGACCGCTGACTCAACCGCCACCCCCGTCGAATAACGCTCTTGCATATCAGCGATGGCTGTTAGTTCATGACGCAACCGGCGGAGCATGGCGTCGCCGTGGGCGAGGAACACGCCGTAATCGGTCTCAATCGTGTAGGTGTACATGTACCCATCATGCTGAACCGGCTCCTCGACCCGGTCGTGCGGACCGGTGCGGAGTTCCTGGGGCAGCGCCTCTTCGACGGTTCTTGGTGTGGGCACCTCATAGTCCGTGCCATGGGATGGCGATGGGCACATCCAAGCACACAGCAGGAACAGGCTGATAAGCGGCTTCACCTACTTCGTCCTCGTAAGACACATTCCGACCACGCCGGCGTTACAACGGCGGATGGCCTTTGGTTGGTCACATTTGTACAAGATTAGGTGGTTCGTCCGATTTGACGCAAGAGGGCTCCCAGAACATCAGGTCATCGGGGCGCGCTCATGTGTGGGGCAGCCTCGACCATTGCAGATCCTGTTTGTAGGCGTTCGCTGATAGACATCATTAAACTTGTATGGTTTTGACCCGCCGGTGAACGCAATTTGTTCACAATTGACCGTGCGGATTCGCTGCTTTCGCACGTAACTCACGCACTATCGTTCGATTGAAAAATGGCCGGCTTCGGTACGCAGCTTGCTCGCGGTAACAGGTGTGGGACTCTCTGTCCTCGGAGGTGAAACTATGGGACCTGTCACCAGCGATCTGTATGAGAAGCGATGGATTCCCCGACATCACATGATTGTCCCCATTCACTGTGAGCTGGCTTGTAAAGATGAATCCGGCTCTGGGTGGGTGCGAGACTTTTCAAGCATAGGAGCCAGTGTGATCAGTAACCTTCCCCTGATCCCTGGGCAGGAACTGACGCTTACACTGCCAAAGGACGGCCGCCCGGAAATGAGGATTGCTGCGACCGTTCGATGGAATCACGGACAACTGCTTGGCATTGAGTTCAAGCACACCCCGAAGACTTAACCGCTCCTCGGAGTGCTCGATATTTCCTGCAGCAGGCGAACCCGCCCCTCTTTCCGACTGAGATCAGCCACGGGTCGTTTGGCACATCCTCGGAAGCTTCCGGTACGGACGGGCCGGATTTCCTGGTGATCGTGGTAGTATGCTTATGATGTCCCTGTCAGACCGGCTGACAGCGGGCCACCGACATCCCCGCAGGAACGGTTATGGGCCTCTCCAGAATCGTGCCGCTGATCAAGACAGTGTATGCATTGACTGGTTCCCTCATGGGGGTGAACCGGCAGGCCGATATTGAGGTCTTTCACCGGCTGGATACGATCCTTGATGAATCTCGCATTCGCAAAATTCTGAACTATAGTTTTTTCACTGAATGTATCGGCGTTGACGAACGAGAGCTGTTGTACAGTTTCGTCGATGCCCTGCAGCGTGTGGAAAACCGGTACCTCCACCCTGTCGTTGCACTGCGGGCCGAAAAACTGACCTCGGCACTGTCTGAGTTGTTACAGACCGTCGGTTCGACCTTTTCCTCGGAGGACGGAGGAAGATTACGGTTCCGCCCAGATCCAATCGACACGACCGCCTATAACCGGGAATGGGATAACTTACACGACGTCGTTGAAAAAGCCTGGGGGGCCTATAGAGCCTACCGAGCAGGAGTGAAGGATCGACTCAAGGTGTAGGCAGGGCGGTGCCTGTCCTCGCGACCTCATGACTCACATGATGTCCGTCTGTGTTTTCAGGCAGTTTGTTGCTTCTGGCAATTAGGCGACACGAATCCGGATCAACCCGCCGGCGATGGCCGTTTTGAGAAGCTGTGCCGTGTTTGACACCCTCAGCTTCTTCATCATATTGGCGCGGTGAGCTTCGACCGTCTTGACGCTGATCTTCAGTCGTTGCCCGATTTCTTTATTTTTGAAGCCGGCCCAAATCAGCTCGAGAATTTCCTGCTCCCGCAACGTGAGCGACTCCGGCCGCTTCGCTCTTGGTGGCGGTTGGATGTCGACCGGAATCGTACGGCGCATGGGTTTCCGTTTTGGTCGTGCCATTCTCTGCCCCTCCTATCAGTCAGTAATGAGACTTGAGTACGGGAGATCGGATGTGTCTGAGCCTACCCGTTCTGCTAGAGTCTAGAGACCCCCTTAGCCCTTATATACTAGGTCTCTCCCTAATTAGGGGGCGCGTCTTAACAAAGGAAGTGACCGGGGCATTTCTCGTGTGAAGACAACGAGATGGGAGCGCCTGTTTTGATCCGCATTGTGATTCCACGATTACGGTCGATTCGAGGGCCTAACTGGACGAGGCCACAGGTGAAGCGAACAACGTGACCGATGGACGATGCATCCGGCCCTAGGGTACGACGGCCCTCGCAAGCACCTCATCGCCGAACCAGGCCGATAGCGCCCGAGACCTTGCAAGTCCTACTTTATTTCCTGTAGGTAGGGTCTTGCTGGCCGCTCTCCCTCAGGCCTACAATACTGCCAAGTCCAGGGGAGTGAGGCCCATGCGCTACAGTCGCTTTGCCAAGCGCATCGCTGTCATGGGTGAAGCTTCGGTCCGGCTCCTGTTGACCGAGGACACCGACGACGGATTCCTGCTTGACGTGTCACGCATGGGAGCCCGCCTCCGCATCAATCGCGTCTTTCAACCGGGCCAGAAGCTCACGCTCGTCATGAATCTTCCCTGGAACGAACCCCCAGTGGAAGTGCGCCTCGCCGCCGTCAAGTGGACCAAGGACAACAGTCTCGGTGTGGAGTTCTTGAAAGTCTCGGACGACGATCGGGTTTCGCTCGATGTGTTTCTGTCGTCTCGATCCAAACTGCAAGAAAGCCCGACCTGAACCGCTTGCCATTCCTGTCCGCAATCCATTGGTTCAGCCGGATGCTGTTGTCACGAATCGGCCGCCGGCATTTCTTGCCTCCGTTATTTGCAGATGCGGCCATTTGATGGTATACGACCCACACACGACTAAGGATCAGGATGACCGACCAGGAACGCGTTCGCATTTTCGATTCCCAAGGCCAAGCCTACAAGCAGGCCTTT
>DASVBB010000221.1:0-5021 GCA_036376045.1 Nitrospira sp. | reverse complement strand
GCCGACCAGGCGCCGTGCAAAGTATTCACCAGCCCGCCTTGCGTCCGCGCCCGCGGAACCTTCGGGATCGTCCAGGCCGCTCCGAACCCAGCCAGCGCCAGGCAGGTCAGCAGTAGCGGTGCCACCCACACCTCCGCTCCGGTCAGAGATATCAAAATGCCGGGTGCCGCCGTACCCGTCAAAATCGCAAAAAACGTCCACATCTCGAGCTGCCCGTTGCCGGCGGCCAATCGTTCATGCGGCAACAATTCGGCAAGAATCCCATATTTCGCGGGACTGAAGAGCGCGCTGTGGACGCCCATTCCGGCGAGGACGATGAGCGGCAGTACACCGCCGGCAGGGTTGACCCAGAGAGCGAGCGTCGCCGCACCCATCAAGAGCACTTCCACCGATTTCATCATGATGATGACGGTGCGCTTACTGACCCTGTCGGCCAGCATCCCTGCGACGATGGAGACGACGACGAGCGGGAACGTAAAGACGACAAAGGCCAAGGTGGTCTGTGTCTGCGAGGCGGTTTCGAACTCAGGCCCCGGGGCGATCGTGGAAGCCAGTTGGCGGATCCCCAGCAGTGCGACCATCAGCTTCCAGGCGTTGTCGTTGAACGCGCCGCAAAACTGGGCAATGAGCAGTCCGCGCAGTGGGGTAGTCATGCGTGCGATCTAGCGTGCCTCCGGTGATGCGGGTCTGGGGATGGGCAGCCCTTCCAATTCCATGATCCGCAGTGCATTCGTCGTCGGACAACTGCCCGGGCGCAGGCGGTAATCGAATGCCAGCGCGCCGTTGCTGACGGTTTCCTGAAAATGCGCATTCACAAGGGAGGGCACCTCTTTCTCCAAATCCGTCAACTCGAGGTCGTGTGTGCTGACGAGTCCGTACCCGTTGCCGGCGGCCAGCGCCTTGATGTAGGAGCGGCTGCCGATCAGCCGTTCTCGATTGTTGGTGCCTTTGAAGATTTCGTCGATCAAAAACAAGACCGGCGGCGATGCCCGGTCGGCCGTGGCATGCAGAATCGTTTTCAGCCGTTTGACCTCCGCATAGAAATAGGAAAGCCCGGCGTCGAGGGAATCGTTGATGCGGATGCAACAGGCCGGCCGGCACCAGCTCCAGGAAAAATTCTTAGCGCAGACGGGTGCGCCTGCCTGCGCCAGGCAGATGTTGATCCCGATGGTGCGGAGAAACGTGCTCTTGCCCGACATATTGGACCCGGTGATCAAATGAATCGTGCCCAAGCCGTCCAGCCCAAGATCGTTGCATACCCGCGTCGTTGAGGGAATCAGCGGGTGACCCAAGCTGTCGCTGCGGACACCGATGGCCGACGCCGGGGTCGGCCAGGCGTAGTCCGGATGCAAATGCGCAAAGCCCGCCAACGCCGAGGCGGCCTCGACTTCTGCCAAGCGGTCCAGCCAGACGGGAAGCCGCGTCTTGACCCGTTCTTGAAACTGCCGCAGACGAAACGCGAAGAACAGGTCCCACGGGCATAGGGCATTGAGTGCCAAATGGACCAGCGGATGGGCCTTGACGCTGATGCCGTGAAAGATACGGGCAAGCCGATGCATGAACGAGGACGGTGCACGCCCCCCCTCCAACAGCGGAGCACAGGTATGAGCCATGATGGAGCCAGGTCGTGCTGCATGCCGTTCAACGAACTGCAGGACCCGGCTCAGGCGTTCCATCTCGAGATGTACCCCTATTGCATGTTCAAGCAGCTCTTCACCCTGATCCGTCATGAGATAGATCAGGGCATAGGCGCCGAAGCTCAACATCCAATAACCGGGCAGCCAGTCCAGAAGTGCGCCGGTGCCGAGAACAATCGTGCTCAAGGCCAGTATGGTCTGAATTACGAGTATTCTCGTGAGACCGGGAAACCCGACGGGATGATCCAGCACGGCGGCGAGCCGGCGTCCGTTAATTTCCTGTTCTCCCGCCAGTTGGGCTTCCAACATCAGCCGGTCGCGGAAGAGTGAATGCGGACGCAGCTCTTTCACGAGAGCCTGTCGTGTTGCCCAGATCCGTGCTTCCGGAGGCTGCGTGAGGAGCCATGAGGTCAACCGGGTTCGCCCCTGGTCGGAGACAGTCGTGTCGATAAGGTGCAGCAGCGAGTGCGGCCCCGCGATATCCAGGTCCTGGGCGTACACGTGCGTCGTGAACGGTTCGGTCGGCTTGTACGGAATTTGTGTCCAGGCGAGCTGCACTCGGGCGAGATGCGTGGACTTGATGCGCGTCCATAGCCGCAGCCGGTGAATCCGCTGTTCAAGCCTGTTATGATACGACGCGACGATCAGAAACACGACGACGAACGCCGCCAAGGCCAGGTTGCCGCTGTGGTATCGGCCTGAGCGGTACAAGGACACGGTGCAGACGACACCGGCGATGAAGATCGCCAGACGGTAGGTGGTGAAGCGCGAGCTGACGGCCACTCCGCCCGCGATGAGCCGTTCGATTCTGCCAATCAGGCGCTGCAGTTGTCTGGCCCGCGAGTGTGCCGCCATTGTTTGGTTGACGATACTGGAAGGTCCGTATGGCGTCAATGACCAGTGAATGGATTGAGGTGCAGATTCAATGTTCCCTCGACGCGGGGGAATTACTGGCATTGTTGGATGACCCGGCGGTGCCAGGCGCCTGGCAGGAGGGCCGAACGATCCACCTGTACTGGCCGAGCGACCGGTGGTCTCCGGATCATCTGGCGCGCCTGCGCCAGACACTGCTCCGACTGGCCGACCAGGGCCAGTCCGAACCTGAAATCGTGGTGCACTCGCTTCCCGATCAGGATTGGAACTGCCAATGGGCCGCGTCCGTCAAGCCGCTACGGGTTGGAACACGCATCGTCATCAGGCCGAGTTGGGAAAATGTGGAGCCTGCGGCAGGTCAAATCGAAATCATTCTCGATCCGAAGCGGGCGTTCGGCACCGGTCATCACGCGACGACGAGCCTCCTGCTGGAATGGCTTGAGGAAGACATCAGAGGGGGCGAATCGGTGCTCGATGTCGGCACGGGCAGCGGACTATTAGCGATGGTGGCGCTTCGTCTCGGTGCCGCACGGGCGAGCGGTATCGACTACGATCCCGATGCGATCGACTGCGCGCGGGAATATGCGGCGCTCAACGGCTTCGGCCCTGAACTCTCCCTCCGGTGCGACACCTTGGCGGGCGAGGATCCTCATGATCTGGTCCTGGCAAATCTGGATCGCCGCACGCTCCTCGATCTGGCTGAACCGTTGGCCGGCAGCACCGGCGGAACGTTGTTGGTATCCGGCCTCCTCCTCGAGCAGCGCAACGACATCGTTGAGGCGTTCGCTCAGGCCGGGTTGTACGCAGGCCGCCAGCGTGACCGGGAGGGGTGGCTGGCTCTGGAATTTACCCGGGCGGAATCCTGTGAAGGGGCCGGTCGATGAGTCCATCGGAGCGGCCGCCGTATCCTCATGTGCATCAAATCAATGTGTCTGACGGAGGCATCCCCAAACATCCCGTCTTTGAAGCGAAGGTGTCAAAAAATGGAGTGGATGGCGACCGTCAGCGGAATCTCAAGGTGCATGGCGGACCGGATCGGGCAGTCTGCTTGTTCTCATTGGACCTGATCGAACGCATGCAGGACGAGGGCCATTCCATCGACGCCGGCTCTTCGGGAGAGAATTTGACGCTGGCCGGAGTGACGTGGGACGGGCTGAAGCCGGGCACGAGGCTCAGAATCGGTCCGGACGTACAACTGGAAGTATCCAGCTACTGTGCGCCGTGCGAATTGAACGCACGATGGTTCCGTGACGGAGATATCATGCGGATCTCTCAGCGCAGCAATCCAGGCTGGAGCCGGCTGTATGCCAAGGTGCTCCGAACCGGGGTCGTGCGGCCCGGGGACGTCGTCGAGGTGTTGAAGAGGCGTGGATCCGACTCGAGTCTCGATTCAGACCAGGAGTGGTGATGGATCGCATTCTTGAACCCGAACTCATGGACGATCCGGCGCAGGCGGCGGCGTATGCTGCTGCAGACTTCTCCAAGGAGAACCAGGGATTTATCGATCGGTTTGGCGAGTACTTTCCTGGTTTTTCGAGCGGCCGTGTGTTGGACGCCGGGTGCGGGCCTGCCGATATTCCCATCCGGTTCGCCAGGCGCTACCCGTCGTGTCATGTGACCGCAGTGGATGCCTCCCAACCCATGATCAAACTGGCCGAACAGGCGGTGAGCCAGGCCGGTCTGAACGATCGCGTCACGCTGCGGTGCGAGCGGTTCGATGATGTCCCGGGTGCGAATGTGTTCGATGCGGTGCTGTCCAACAGCCTGCTGCACCATCTCCCAAATCCGCTTCAGTTCTGGAACAAGCTCCGGCAACTCGTGAAGCCGGGTGCACCAGTACTGGTCATGGATCTCCTCAGGCCGGATTCCCCCGAAGAAGCACAGGCGATTGTGGACCGGTATGCGGCAGGAGCGCCTGCCATTCTACGACGGGATTTTTTCAATTCGCTCATGGCCGCATTCACGGAGGACGAGATTACCACCCAACTCGCTCGCCTGAATCTGACACGACTGCTGATCGATGTGATTGATGATCGCCACTGGGTGGTCGGCGGAACCATCTACTAGGGGATGGTGAAAACGATGACGATCTCACCCGCCCACCCTGGACGCGCCGAGACGCATCCTTGCCCATGCCCACCCGCCCACTCTGGACGTGCCGAGACGCGTCCTTGCCCGTGCCCACCCGCCATACCCCGCCGCGTTGAAGCGCATCCCTTCCCGCTGGCGTTTTCGGTCGTATGTCTTTCGTAACCGACAATTCCCTGTGGCCTTGCTCGCGGAAAGGCGTGTCCTGGGTAAACGATTGCGAAGCAATCGATGGATTAAGGGATGGGCAAAGCGCACGTCTCGGCGTGCGCAGGGTGGTGGGCGGGTGAGAATGAGCGGGTGGAAAATGTGCGCCGGGGTTTGGTGGGTGAGCTCGCGGAACGGCGTGTCTTGGCACGCCGGGGTTTGGTGGGTGAGATGGATGATCGGGTTGACCATCCCTATAGGCTTGCTCTTTCTATC
>DASVBB010000218.1:0-8697 GCA_036376045.1 Nitrospira sp. | reverse complement strand
GGTGATGCCCGGCGACAACGTGAGTGTCACGGCCGAGTTGATCAGTCCGATCGCCATGGACCAGGGCTTGCGCTTCGCTGTGCGCGAAGGCGGCAAGACCGTCGGCTCCGGTGTCGTGACCGAAATTCTGGCCTAACCCTGTAGGACGAATAGAGGGATTTGCATGGTCAAGGTGGATCAACGAATCAGAATCAGGCTGCGCGGGTTCGATTACCGCGTTCTGGATCAGTCTGTGGCGGAAATCGTGGAGACCGTGCGTCGGAGCGGGGCCAAGATTGTGGGACCGATTCCCTTGCCGACACGGATTGAGAAATTCACGGTGCAGCGTGCGACGCACGCCGACAAGAAGGCCCGTGAGCAATTTGAGATCAGGACGCATAAGCGCCTGATGGACATCATGGAGCCGACGCCGGAAACCATGGATTCGCTGATGAAGTTGAATCTCGCCGCGGGCGTCGATGTGGAAATCAAACTATGACGAACGGGTTGCTTGGAAAAAAACTTGGCATGACCCAGATGCTGGACGAGACCCGGCTGACGCCGGTCACGGTCATCGAAGCAGGGCCGTGCCGCGTCGTGATGATCAAGACGAAGGAGCGCGACGGGTACGAGGCCGTGCAGCTCGCGTTCGGACAGGTGAAGGACCGAAAACTGTCCAAGGCGCAATTGGGCCACTTGAAGAAGCATGAGGTGCCTGCCAGCCGAGTGTTGCGAGAATTTAAAAAAGATGGCGACGTCGCCGTCGGGCAGACGGTGAAGGCCGACATCTTCAAGAAGGGCGATTGGGTGGATGTCATCGGGGTGTCCAAGGGGAAAGGATTTCAGGGCGTCGTGCGCAGGCACCACTATTCGGGTGGACCTGAGTCGCACGGCTCCATGTTCCACCGGGCTCCCGGTTCGATCGGAGCCAGCTCATTTCCGTCCAGGGTCTGGAAAGGCAAGACCTTGCCCGGACACATGGGCGACGAGCGGGTGACCTCTCAGCGGTTGAAGGTCATCGAATCCAGGCCCGATGAAAATCTTCTGTTCGTGCGCGGTGCCGTTCCCGGGGCCGCCAACGGGCTGCTCATCGTCAGAAAGTCGAAGAAGGGGTAGGGCATGCCGACCGTAGACATCGTCGATCTGAATAAACGAAAAGTCGGTTCCGCAGAACTCCCCGCGGAAGTGTTCGGCTGTAAGCCACACGCGACGCTCGTCCATGAAGCGGTCGTGATGCAGCAAGCCTGTGAACGTCAGGGGACCGCGTCAACCCTCCGTCGCGGCGAGGTGCGTGGATCCGGCAAGAAGCCCTGGAAGCAAAAGCACACGGGACGGGCGCGCGCCGGTTCCGTTCGGTCGCCCGTATGGCGACACGGCGGGTCGGTCTTTGGACCAAAGCCCAGGAGCTATGCGTTCAGCATGCCGAAGAAAAAGTATCGGGCGGCGTTGCAAAGCGCCCTGTCTTCGAAAGTGACCGAGGGACAGTTGTTCGTCGTTTCGAGTCTTGCTCTGGAACAGCCGAAGACCAAGGTGCTCGCGAAAGCCCTGGCGCAGTTCGCCGCCGGGAATCGGATTCTGGTCATCGCCGGTGACGGCCAGGAAGGTTTGACGCAGGCTGCCCGCAATCTGGCGACGGTCAACGTCGTGACGCCGGATCGGCTCAACGTGTACGACATCGTTAAGGCCGGCGCAATCGTGATTCTGGAACGAGATCTGGCACGGGTGAAGGAGGTCTGGGCATGAAAGTCGATCTCCATAGCATACTCATTCAGCCGTTGCTGACGGAAAAAGTCACGGCGCTTCGGGAAAGCAGCAATACCGTCGGATTTCTGGTCCATCCGGATGCGAACCGCGTTCAGATCAAGCAGGCGGTCGAGACCCTCTTGAAGGTCAAGGTCGAGCGCGTCAACGTCTTGAACGTGCAGGGCAAGATCAAGCGCTTGGGACGGTTTTCCGGAAAACGTTCCGATTGGAAAAAGGCCTTTGTGAAGTTGAAGGAAGGCGAGAAGCTCGAGTTGTACGAAAGCGCATAAACGCATTGAGCACGTTGAATAAGGACTCAAGGGTATGGGACTGAAAGCATATAAGCCGACAACTTCTGGCCGCCGCGGCATGACGATCGTCACGACGGAAGAACTCACCAAGAAGCGGCCTGAAAAAGGATTGACGTCGTTTCACCTGCGAACCGGCGGACGCAACAATGACGGCCGGACCACGGTCCGTTTCCGTGGCGCGGGCCATCGCCGCCTGTATCGGAAGATCGACTTCCGGCGCGAGAAGGTGGGGATTTCAGCGAAGGTGACGGCGCTCGAGTACGATCCCAATCGCTCGGCGCGGATCGCATTGCTCACGTATAAGGATGGAGAGAAGCGATATATCCTGGCGCCGATCGGCCTTCAGGTAGGCGATGTCCTGCAGTCCGGCGCGGATGCAGAAGTGCGGACGGGCAATGCGCTGCCGTTGTCCAATATGCCGCTGGGTACCACGATTCATAACATCGAACTGAAACCTGGAAAGGGCGGGCAACTGATCCGCAGTGCGGGAGGGTTTGCCCAGGTCATGGGCCGTGACGGCGAGTATGTGCAGGTCCGGCTCAAGTCCGGCGAAATGCGCCGGATCCTGGCCACCTGCATGGCCACGGTCGGTCAGGTCGGCAATCTTGACCACGAAAATATCAACGTCGGCAAGGCCGGACGCAGCCGCTGGCTCGGGCGTCGGCCTCATGTGCGCGGCGTTGTCATGAATCCGGTCGACCATCCGCACGGCGGCGGCGAAGGCAAGTCCGGTCAGGGGAATCCGCATCCAGTGTCCCCGTGGGGCCTGCCGACAAAGGGCTACAAGACCAGACAGAACAAGAAAACCGACAAGTACATCATCGCTCGCCGCAAGTCAGGAGTGCGCAATGCCTAGATCGATCAGCAAGGGTGCCTTTGTCGACGATCATCTGCTGAAGAAGGTCGAGCAGATGAATCAAACGAAGGACCGGAAGATCATTAAGACCTGGTCGAGGCGGTCGACCGTCATCCCCGACATGATCGGGCACACGTTTGCCGTGCACAATGGCAAAAAGTTTATTCCGGTGTTCGTGACCGAGAACATGGTCGGCCATAAGTTGGGTGAGTTTGCGCCGACGAGATTCTTCAAGGGCCATGGACAGGCGAAAACCGAAAAAGCCGTGGCGTTGAAATAAGGGAGACCGGGCGTCATTCGCCGATCGGCGAGATGACCGGATTGGAACGATGGCAGAAGCACGAGCAGTACTGAGATTTGTGAGGGTCGCACCGCGGAAGGCAAAGCCGGTGGTCGACATGATACGCGGGCAGCAAGTCCCGATGGCGTTAGCCATGCTCAAGCATCTTCCACGACATGCCGCGCGCGTGATTGAGAAAGTGCTGCGGTCGGCCGTGGCCAATGCCGAGCAGAAGGAGCTGGGGGACAGCGAGTCAATGCGGGTCTCCAAGGCCTTCGTGAACTGCGGACCGATCTACAAGCGGTTCCGCGCCCGTTCGATGGGTCGGGCCAACGCCATTCAGAAGCGGACGAGCCACATCACCGTTGTGGTGGAAGCGCGAGGCGTCGAAGAGAAGTCACGGGCCTGAATTTAGAGCGGAACGGCTGGAAGCCGCCGCAGAACTGAGGGAACGGATCGTATGGGTCAGAAAACACATCCCATCGGCTATCGGCTGGGTTACAACTACACCTGGAGTTCACGGTGGTATGCGAGCAAGGATTACGCGAAGCTGCTCCACCAGGACATCAAGATCCGCAAGGTCGTGAAGCAAAAGCTCTTTCATGCGGGTGTCGCCAAGGTCGAGATCGAGCGCTCCGGGGATCAGACCAGGGTCATCATCCATACCGCCAGGCCGGGGATCATCATCGGCCGCAAGGGTGCCGAGGTCGACAAACTGAAGGCCGAGTTAGAAAAACAATACGGCGGGCAGGTCTACATCACCGTGAAGGAGATCAAGAAGCCCGAGCTGGACGCGCAGCTGGTCAGTGAGAACGTGGCGACGCAGTTGGAAAAGCGGGTCGCCTTCCGCCGCGCCATGAAGCGGAGCGTGCAGTCGGCCCTGCGTCTGGGCGCGCAAGGGATCAAGATCATGATCGCCGGCCGTTTGGGCGGCGCGGAAATCGCGCGCACCGAATGGTATCGGGAGGGCCGTGTGCCGCTACATACGCTGCGGGCTGAAGTGGATTACGGCTTTGCCGAAGCCCATACCACGATGGGGCAGATCGGCGTCAAGACCTGGATCTATAAGGGCGAATTACTCCCAGCGCAGCCGCTCAAGCCAGAAGCGGCATTTGAACGGCGGCTCGGGTAAGCAACGAGGACACCGTGTTAGCACCGAAAAAAGTCAAATTCAGAAAAATGATGAAGGGGCGGATGCGCGGCAAGGCCTACCGTGGCGGCCAGATCACGCTCGGCGAATTCGGCCTGAAAGCGTTGGAGCCGGGGTGGGTCACGAGCCGTCAAATCGAAGCGGCACGTATAGCCATCACCCGCTATGTGAAGCGCGGTGGCCAAGTCTGGACGAGAATCTTCCCGGACAAGCCGATCACCAAGAAGCCGGCTGAAACTCGAATGGGAAAAGGAAAGGGCAACCCTGAATACTGGGTGGCCGTCGTGAAGCCGGGCCGGATCCTGTATGAGATGGGAGGAGTCACATCGGATATCGCTCATGAAGCGTTTCGGTTGGCTTCGCACAAGTTGCCGATCGCGACTAAATGTGTGACGCGCGGCGAGTTCTAGAACGGTAGTTAGACGAAAGCACGAGCACGGACATGGATCTGAAAGAATTGAGACAGCTGAGCAGTGCCGAACTCTCCGAAAAGGCCAAACAACTGAGCCAGGAACTGTTCAATCTGCGGTTTCAGCTGGGGACCGGCCGGTTGGAAAATCCGATGCAGATTCGAAAAACGAAGCGGACGATCGCGCAAGTGAAAACGGTGCAGCGTGAGGTCGAGCAGGCGGAGCAGAACAAGGCATCCTAGCGGCGAAAGGTAAGGCAGTATGGCTGAAAGCGAAGTTAAGCGGCGAGAGTGGGTCGGGCGCGTCATCAGCAACAAGATGAATAAAACGGTCGTCGTGGCGGTCGAGCGTCAGGTCGTGCATCCCATTTATCACAAGGTGCTCAGGCGCATGACGAAGTTTAAAGCCCATGATGAGCAGAATGCCTGCGGTATTGGCGATCGTGTGCGCATGATCGAGACCAGGCCCATCAGCAAAGACAAGCACTGGCGGGTGGTCGAAATTTTGGAAAAAGGACGTGTGGATTAGACGGGGACGGGCCCGGCGAGGACAGACGGCATCATGATTCAGAATTACACATACATGGACGTGGCTGACAATTCTGGCGCGAAGCAAGCCATGTGCTTTCACGTGCTCGGTGGATCGAAGCGCCGCTATGCATCATTGGGCGATGTGATCGTGGTCGCCGTCAAAGAGGCGATTCCCCAGGCGACGGTCAAAAAGGGTGACGTCAGCCGAGCGGTCATCGTGCGGACGACGAAGGAAGTCCGGCGTGAGGACGGATCGTACATCAAATTCGACCGGAATGCCTGTGTGCTCATCAACAAAGAAGGCGAGCCGATCGGCACGCGCATTTTCGGGCCGGTCGCGCGCGAGCTTCGTTGGAAGAAATTCATGAAGATCATCTCGCTGGCTCCGGAAGTACTTTAACCAGACGCAGGAGTGACCGTGCACGCGCTGCAGAAGACGCACATTCGCAAAGGGGACACCGTGGTGGTGATTACCGGTCGGGACAGGGGGAAGTCCGGGAAGGTCCTGTCCGTCGACCGCTCGGCCGGGAAGGTCGTCGTTGAAAAGTTGAATATGATCAAGCGGCACACCAAGCCGAATCAAAAGGTTAAACAGGGTGGCATTCTGGAGAAAGAGGCGCCGCTGGCCATCTCGAACGTGATGTTCCTGTGTCCGGTCACGAAAAAGCCAACCCGGTTGGGGATCCGCGCGCAGGCTGATGGCCGGCGCGTGCGATTCAGCAAGAAATCCAACGAAATAGTGGAGTAGCGACAAGGGTTATTATGGCAGACGCAAAAGATCCCAAGAAAGCCAAGGGCGGCAAACCGGCTGGCAAGCCGGGGAAGAAAGACGGCGGTAAAGCACCTCAGGCGTTGGACGACGGGAGCGAGGAGTCCAAGTTCCAGCCCCGGCTGCGCGATACCTATCGGGAGCGGGTCGTGCCGGCTCTGATGAAAGAATTCGGCTATAAAAACCTCATGCAGGTGCCGAAACTCGAGCGCATCGTCCTCAATGTCGGCATGAGCGAGGCCATTCAAAATGTGAAGCTGCTGGAAAGCGCGGCCGCGGAATTGGGCACTATCACCGGACAGAAGGCGGTGGTCACAAAGGCGAAAAAAGCCATCGCGGGATTCAAGCTGCGCCAGGGTATGCCGATCGGCACCAAGGTCACATTGCGGAACCGGCGCATGTATGAGTTTTTCGACCGATTGGTGACGCTGGCGTTGCCGCGCATTCGCGATTTCCGAGGCGTTTCCCCGAAAGCCTTCGACGGCCGCGGCAACTACACGTTGGGTCTGAAGGAACAGTTGATTTTCCCGGAGATCCAATACGACGAAGTGGCTTCAATCCATGGCATGGACATTACGATCGTGACCACGGCGCGTACGAACGACGAGGGGAAAGCGCTGCTCACGCAGTTGGGCATGCCGTTCCGGACCTAACATCGAACGAAGGAGTTGCCTGTGTCGAGACTGGCGCTGAGAAACAAGACGGCCGCCAAGCCGAAATTCAAAACCCGCGGCTATCATCGCTGCGGCTTGTGCGGACGCGTGCACGGCTATTTGCGGCGTTTCAAGATGTGCCGCATCTGCTTCCGGCTCCTGAGCCTGAAGGGAGAAATTCCGGGCGTCCGGAAATCCAGTTGGTAGGGACTCCAGTTGTGCGTATGACCACCGTGATGAGAATTTGGTGAAAGGGCTCGTATGGTAACCGATCCGATCAGTGACCTCTTAGTCCGATTGCGCAATGGCTTCCGCCGTCATCATGACGTCGTGACGATGCCGGCCTCCAAGCTGAGACGCGAGGTCCTGCGCGTGTTGCAGGCCGAAGGGTTTATCCAAGGCATCGAATCAGCCACCGAGGATGGGCATCCTGTTTTGAAAGTACAGTTGCGATATGTCAGTGAGGGGCAGCCGATGATTACGGGCATGCAACGTGTGAGCAAGCCCGGCCGGCGCGTCTACGTGGGCACGAGAGAAATTCCACGGGTGCGCAACGGAATCGGGATGGCCATTCTCTCGACCTCGAAAGGCATTATGACCGATCAGGCCTCTCGGAAGGCAGGCCTCGGGGGCGAAGTGCTCTGCGCGGTGTGGTAGACCCGGGCGACCAGCAGGAAGGATAAGCAAGCGATGTCACGCATTGGGAAAAAGCCGATCCCCGTTCCGACCGGCGTTGATGTGAAGGTGACCGGATCCCTCGTGTCCGTGAAGGGGCCGCTGGGAAAGCTGGATTGGACGTTAAAGCCTGGCATCGGCGTGACCGTCGACAAGGGGCAGGTGCTCGTGACACGGACTAGCGATGAGCGGAAAATCCGCGCGATGCATGGCCTGGTGCGTGCCGAGTTGAACAATATGGTTCATGGCGTGACCAAAGGCTATGAACGCAACATGGAGATCACCGGCGTCGGCTACAAGGCGGCACTCCAGGGACGGACGATGAGTTTCAACGTCGGGTACATCAATCCGGTGCAGTATCCCGTACCGGTCGGTATCGACGTGAAGGTCGACAAGCAGACCTTGATCAACATCAAAGGGGCGGACAAACGCCTGGTCGGGCAGGTGGCGGCGAATCTTCGCGCCATCAAACCGCCGGACGTCTATAAGCAAAAGGGTATCCGGTACGCGGGAGAAGTCTTGAGGAAGAAAGAAGGCAAGACCGGGAAGTAGGGTGAACCATGAATAGCGCGGCCAAATTACATCATCTCGCCAGGCGCCAGCAGCGCGTCCGGCAGCGCATCTTCGGCACGGATGACCGTCCGCGGCTCAATGTCTATCGTAGCAGCGGCCATATTTATGCGCAGATCATTAATGACCTCAAGGGCACGACCTTGGCGGCGGCCTCGTCGCTGGACAAGTCCTTGAGAAAGACCTTGAAGTCCACGAGCAGCATTGCCGCGGCCAAGGCCGTGGGCACGTTGTTGGCGGAACGTGCCAAGAGTGTCAAGGTCCAGAAAGTCGTCTTTGACCGCGGTGGCCGGCTGTATCACGGCCGGATCAAGGCGTTGGCGGATGCCTCCCGCGAGGGCGGGCTGCAATTCTAGGTCAAGAAGGGAGCAACGAGTGCGAGTCAATCCAGACGAACTGAGCCTCAAAGATAAAGTCGTATTCATCAATCGCGTCGCCAAAGTCGTCAAGGGCGGCAAGCGCTTTAATTTTTGTGCCCTCGTCGTGGTCGGTGACGGTCAGGGCTGGGTCGGCATCGGCAAGGGCAAGGCCGCGGAAGTTCCGGTGGCCATCGCGAAAGCTGTACAGCAGGCCAAGAAGAACCTCGTGCACGTGCCGCTCAAGTCGGGCACGATCCCGCACGAAGTCCATGGCCTATTCGGAGGCGAGCATGTGCTGTTGAAGCCGGCGGTCGAAGGTACGGGGATCATTGCCGGCGGGGCCGTGCGAGCCGTCGTGGAGCTCGTCGGAGCCCATAACATTATCTCCAAGACGCTGGGGCGAGGAAATCCG
>DASVBB010000202.1:0-2121 GCA_036376045.1 Nitrospira sp. | reverse complement strand
CCCGACTGGTTTATGCATGAAATGATGCGGCGGATGAAACTGGAAATGCAGTGCCTGCCTGCGGACCGCGATGTCTGTCAGGGAACGTTACTGTCCTGGTCGCAGTATCTCGCCGATCTGGATTGTGGAGAATATCAGGATGCCCGACTCTCGCCGCGCGGTCGGTTGATGTTGGAAGACACGCAGCACATGACGGCCGTTCTTCAGGAAGAGCAGGAAGGACAAGAACAGTGAGGATGACTCCACGTGAGTCAAGGAGGCTGCCGGCATGTGGGACTCCGCCAATCTCACTCTGATCGGCCGAGTGCTGCTCGGCCTCATCTTTCTCGTGTCCGCCGTCAACAAACTTGCCGATCCTCAAGGCACGCAACAGTACATGACCATGATGGGGATGACGTGGATGACCACCTGGTTCTACATCGGGGCGGTGGCTGTTGAGCTGGGAGGCTCGCTCTCTCTGTTGCTCGGTTATCGGGCGAAGGCAGGAGGGTGGCTGTTGCTTTGCTTTATGATTCCCACGACACTGATTTTTCACACCCACTTCGCCGATTCCAACCAGCTCATCCATTTTCTCAAGAACCTGTCGATCATGGGCGGTTTGCTGTATGTCGCTCAGTATGGCGCCGGCCGCTACAGCATGGATGCGGGACTGGAACGGGCAGCGGCCGTGGAAGCGCCTCGCCGTCTCAGGAAAGTTGTGCACCAATAGGACAATTTCAAATCTCAGATCGCACAACAGGTGAAGTATGAGGTCTACGATCTGAGAGTTGGAAGTGAGGGAGGTCAACCATGCATACACGAGCAGCGCTCGTAACGATACTATTCCTGGCGATTGCCGGTTGCGCAGGAGGCCATCAGGAAGCGGGCAGTGGCGCGGCCTCGCCCCAGCAGGAAGCCGCTCGACAATCCAGGGACTATCGGACGCAGGCGAATACGCTTCGGGAGACGGCTGATCGCCGGCAACTCGAGGCGGATCTCCTGGCCCGCGAATTCGGAGAGAACGATCCCGGTGTGGGAAAGAAGCGCCGCCTGGCAGAGGAACTCCGGGCCGCCGCGGTGGACGCCGAAAACAAGGCCCATGAGGCGGGTCGCCAGGTCCCACACGGAATGGTGCAGTAGAGCATAGAGAACATGATCTAAATTTGCCATGTGAGAGTCCACACGGAGGATTTATGCCCACGACAATGGTACAGGATCCGGTCAAAGCGAAAGAATTTTTCGAGGCGAAAATGGCATTTACCACCGGCCCGGTGGAACTCGAGCGGATGATGAAAGCAGGGCACGTCAACATTGTAGACGTGCGAGCGGCCGAAGATTATGCCAAAGGCCATATCCCCGGTGCGGTCAACCTGCCCAAAGATCGCTGGGGAAGCCTTCAAGGTTTGCGCAAGGATAAGCTCAATGTCCTCTACTGCTATTCCCTGGTGTGCCATCTGGCGGCGACCGCCGCCGTGCAATTCACGGCGCAGGGATTCCCCATCATGGAGCTGGACGGTGGCTGGCGCTGGTGGAAGGAAGACGGTTTTGACGTCGAAACCTGAGAAGAGATTCATTGCGCGTGCCCTCCATAGACTCCTATCCCCCCATTCACGATTACGCGCTGGTCGGCGATTGCCGGACCGGCGCACTCGTGTCCAGCCGCGGATCCATCGACTGGCTTTGCCTTCCGAGCTTCGATAGCCCCTCATGCTTCAACCGGTTGCTTGATTGGGAGCGTGGCGGCTACTGCGAGGTGCTTCCGACCGGAGTCTTCCGGACGAAGCGCTGTTACCAGGGGCGGACGGCCGTGCTCACGACCGAGTTTGAAACGACCGATGGCCGGGCACAACTGACCGACCTGATGCCCGTGTCGGCTGACGCCGGGCAAGACGCAGTCAGGTTTCCCCTCCGTCAGATCCTGCGCCGCATCGAGGGTCTGGAAGGCAGGGTCGAATTTACCCTGACCATCAAGCTGCGTCCCGATAATGGACAAATTACGCCCTCGTTTGAGCAGCGGGGCCGGGCCGGATACTGCGCGGATTTCGGGGGACGCATGTTGTTCGTTGCGGTGGACCGGCCGCTGGAGATCAGACAAGGGATATTAACCGGGCGTGCATTGGTGTCACGAGGCGAAACGGTCAC
>DASVBB010000148.1:0-10146 GCA_036376045.1 Nitrospira sp. | reverse complement strand
AATCTTGAGACCCAAAGCCCTGGGCCTCGATCTGGCCTATCAAGCGATCTTCTATGAAAACCGAACAGTCAGCGGCAATCTCAATCCTGTGGCGATTCCCGGCGTCGTCAACGGCACGTATCAGACGACGTTCCACGTGGGTATGATCAACCTGAGAGTGAACTTCTAACCTGCGAGGTTCGTTTTAGCCGAACGTCGCAGGTGCCGCTCTTCATTCTAGACACACGCATCATCCTGCACGCTCGCGTCTTGAGTCCTTCACTCAACGCATCTAAGTGGATCTGGCTCATTGAGGACCTTCTTGGCTCGATTGAGGCGGGCAAAGTATGTTAACGTAGCCAATGGATTGCTCCCCTACGCCATCATTCCCTGCGGTTTTGCTCGGCCTTGTCTTTGCGTTCTCATGCATTCCGGTGCATGCGCAGATGTATCCTCAAGACATCCACGCTCACAGCCGCAAGAGCCCCGATGCTCCGACTCAGCACTCTCCGAGCGGAATTAACGCCTTCGATAGTGCGGCTGCCACGCTTCAACGGAGGGAGGAAGAGGAACGGGAGCGGCGTGAGATATGGGAACGTCAACGCCGGATGATGGAGAATTTTACAAATATCCCAGACCAGCTCCGGGAGACCTACCCCAGACGCGGCGATGCCGCCTACAATTGGCGATAGAAGCTCAGTCCCATTCACTTCTCTTTAGATTCCACAAATCGATTCTCCTAACGAAATCAAGTCGATAGCTTCAAGCTAGGGGAACCTCTAGGACCGCAATATTCTCAGGCCCGATACAGTCATCACTGACCATGGAAGGGAAAGGGAGGGTCCGTCTATGGGGAGAGCCATCCGAACGTGGTGTGTATTGTCCTGTTTGTGGTTGTCCGGTTCTGCCGCCGTGCCCTACCTCTTCGCCGAAGAGGTGCCCTCTGAAGCTCTCTACGACAAGTCCCGTGCGCTTATTATTGGTATAGAGCAATATCCACAAGGCCGCTCTGTTCCGGGCGCGGTGGAAGAGGCCAAACAGGTGGCCCAGGCATTTCGTCAGCTCGGATTCGAAGACGTCATCGAACTATATAATAAGGATGCGACAGCACGTCGACTTCATCAGGCGCTCACCGACGTCTTTGCAAAGAAAGTGGACCGGAGCGGACGGGTGGTTGTGTTCTTTGTCGGCCAGACGGGAACCACGCGGGATGGAAAAGGCAAGGACATGGGCTATCTCATCCCTGCGGATGCGCAGGCCAATAACGTCGCGAAGTTCCTGACCGTAGAGACCCTCAAGGAATTCACCAAGCGATCTCCCTCAAAGCATACGCTGCTGATTGTGAATGCACCCTTTCGGGCATCAGAAGCTCCTGTCACGAAGCAAGCGTCCCCTGCGGGTGACACTGATGCACGCGCAGTCCAAGTGATTGCGGCTGCCGGCAGAGATGACAAGGCCGCCGCCAAGGCGGGCGGTAAGACTCTGTTCGCCCAGGCCTTGCTCACCGGGCTTACGGGTGCAGCCGACCTCAATCAAAATGGATGGCTCATGGCGTCAGAACTTGGTACGTACATCAAACAGCAGGTCGAAGCGGTCTCTCTGAGGATCGAGGGTGAAGGGGATACCGTCCTGATCCAACCACGAAAAGCGGTTCCCGTGCTTGAGACGCATCAAAAACCCAGCGACCGCGAGGCGGCAAGAGCCGAGTATGAACAGGCTGTAGCCCTTCTGCAGGGAGGGAAGTATGCCGAGGAAGCCTTGGTACGGGTGGACCGCGCCATCGAATACGACTCCACGTTTCCTGAAGCCTACATGCTAAAAAGCTATCTTCGTCTGGAACTCCTGCCTCAACTGGACGAAGCCCTGGCCGCCGGACAGCAGGCCGTCAAGTACGGGCCTGAGAATCCCGACGCGTGGTATGCGCTTGGACAGGTCCATGAAAAGATGAGGCACTATAAAGACGCGGAGGCAGCCTTCGTACAGGCAGGGAAGCTCAATTCGGAGAATCCGGACGTGTATTTTGCGTTGGGTACGCTTTATGAAGATCAACTCAACGATCCTGCGAAAGCGGTTGAGTCGTTCCGCCGGTATCTCGAGTTAGGCGGGGTTCATGCCCGGGCGAGAGCCGCCGTCAGCCAAGCGGATCAAGCCGTATTGTCGCCACAAGAAACCGTGCCGTAGCACCTTAATCGTTGGTAGTGCCGATGTCTGACCGTATCGGGAATACAGGTCAGCGGTTGACTGCCTATTTCACCAGCCAGACGCGATAGGTCTTGGCAGAGGCGGGTCTGGGGACCTGGATGATGCCGACGGCGCCCGGGCTCATGACGTCCTCGCCGGAACTTGTCCGCCAGGCTTCGAAGCGCTGGCTGTATAAGAGCAGGCCGGACTCGTCGTAGAAATCCACCATAATGTGGGCGGCGTCGCGTAAGCCGCCCTGGTAGTGTGTGTTGACCCAATCCAGTCGCTTGAGTGCTTGGTACTGAATCGAGAGCGCGCCGGGATTCTCTTCCTTCACGCTGAGGAGCTTCAACACGCGGTTTTGATCCAAGGCCCCGGCCGGCGCCGGTCCTCCGGCGAGTTGGGTCTGAATGGCGCGGGCGCTTTCTTCGGCCGGCAGATAGGCTTTCACCCGGCAGAACATCGTCCGTCCCTGTTCACTCTGCTCGAGAATCTGCTGATCCTGTACGTGGCGAGCGGCCAGGTTATTCGCGACGTCGCGCAACAGTGTGGAATCCACGATCGCTGCGGTCTGTTCACGGTAGAGGGCAGAGTTGACGACAGCCTGGCGGAGGGCTTCTCGGCAGGCCAAATCCTGCGCGTCGGCCAGTGGCTCAGAGGCGTGAGCCTTATAGCGGTAGTCGCCGACGATCTCGAGACGGCCGTTGGGTTCGGCGGCTTGAACGGGAACCGCGAGCCACAGGATTGTCGTAATCAACAAGAAGTGAAGGCCGGTGATCCTCACGGGTGACATAAGGCCTCCGCACTATTGCCAGTGATACCAATTGCTCAGCGGGCTGCGGGGTTATGCTACCACGTGACTTCTTATGCTTCCACCAGGGACCGAGCGACAACGCCTGAGAGTAAAGCGAAAGATTTTGTAGGAGAAAGGTGCAGCAGCATTCTAATGAGGCCCGGAAAATATTCTCTACGTATTTCGAAGAAATTTCTTGCAACAACAATGGGATACGCTTGACTTGCGCATCATCTTCACGCAGACTCTCGATTTATGAATGACACGGAGCAAACGCTGTTGGCCGCCCTCGCAGAGCGGGTCGGCATTGCAGCGGAGTACCACGACATCGGCGGCGTCAAACACGTCACCGCCGACCATACCAAGCGCGATATTCTCCGCGCGATGGGGTTTCAGGTGGACTCGACTGCGGCGTTGGCCGTGGCGATCCGCGAATGGGACGAAGCACCGTGGCGCAGGCCGTGTGATCCCGTCCGCATCGTACATGAAGAAGAAGTGGGAGCGCCGATCGTCTGCTGTTTTGCGCTCGAGGATGGGAAGGAGCGCTCGGTCGTCGTCAAGTGGCAGCTGAACGATGAAACTGGGAATCTCGTGCATGAGGGGCAAGCGGGTCCAGGCCTGGCTGCCACCGAGGTCAAATTCATCGACGGCGCCAGGCGGGTTCGCGTGGAATTGCCCGCACCCAAAGGCCTTCCACTCGGATACTACGACTTCGTCATCCGTGCCGATGGACTCGTCGGCGGGTCCACGGGAACGCTTCGGCTGATCGTCGCTCCGCAGCAATGCTATGTCCCGCCGTCGCTGGAAGAGGGTCGCCGTTATTGGGGCCTGGCACTGCAATTGTATTCGCTGTCCTCCGGACGCAATTGGGGCTGCGGAGACTTTACCGATCTCAATCAGGTCGTTGAATGGGCGGGGAAGCGTCTGGGTGCGGGACTGATCGGATTAAATCCGCTTCACGTCATTCGCAACACCGCGCCGCATCACTCCAGCCCATACGCTCCGTACAATCGGCTGGCGATCAACGAGCTCTATATCGATCTCGAGCGATTGCCGGAATTCTTTGCTTCTGAAGACGCTCAAAAGCAATACCGGTCGCAGGAATTTCAAGCCAAGATCCAGGCGCTGCGCGAGAACCGCCGGGTCGATTACGACGCGATCGCCGACGCCAAGCGGACCATGTTGGATTTCGCGTACCGAGAGTTCCTGAAGGAAGCCTATGCAGGCACCGAACCGAACCTCGAACCCAAAACCGCTCGAGCGAAGCTGCTCGAGCGATTTATTCAAGCTGAGGGCGAGGCCTTGGAACTCTATGCCACCTTCCAGACGCTGGAAGAAGAACGACGCATGATCCAGTCCAAAGCCGTTACCTGGCAAGAGTGGCCGAAACAGTTTCACTCACCCGGCGCCCCTGCACGGGAATACGGCAAGCGCCATCGCAAGCGGATTCGCTTCTTCCAATACATCCAGTGGATTGCGTCCGAGCAGTTGTTGGAGGTGCGGCGCACGGCCGAAGATTCCGGAATGCCGATCGGCATCTATAACGATCTTGCGTTGGGCGCAGAACGGACAGGTGCGGAAGCCTGGATGTATCAATCAGTGATGGCGTTGGACGCTGATTGCGGTGCGCCTCCCGACGCGTTTGCCCCACAGGGGCAGAACTGGGGATTGCCGCCGATCAATCCGGTGGCGTTGCGACCCAGCCGCTATGAATTGCTCATCCAACTATTGCGGAAAAACATGCGCTTTGGCGGGGCGATCCGTCTGGATCACGTCATGGCTCTTTGCCGCCTGTTCTGGATTCCCAAGGGGCAATCGGCGACTGAAGGCACCTACGTGCATTATCCGTTCGAGGATCTGCTGGCCATCATCGCGCTGGAAAGCCATCGCTCCAAAACAGTTGTGATCGGAGAAGACCTCGGAACCGTGCCGGATTGGGTGAGAGAGCAACTGACGAAGGCGCGCGTCCTGTCCTATCGTGTGTTTTATTTCGAGCGCCGCGGGGACGGCACATGGAAGGTGCCGGGCGAATACCCGCAGCAGGCGCTGGCAGTGGCAGGCACGCACGACCTACCGACGTTGACCGGCTTCTGGTCAGGAGAGGACCTCCAGCTTCGCGCCGGGCTCGGCGCATTTCCGGACGAGACCAGCCGCCGCCAGGCCATGGAGGAACGTCAACGAGACAAGGAGCGCATGCTCGCGGCACTCAAGCAGGAATCGTTGCTGCCGGATGGTATGAGCGATGATCCGGCGGCGGTGCCTGCCATGACGCCCGCGCTCTGCAGGGCGATCCATGCCTACTTGGCTCGCACGCCCGCATGGCTGGTCCTGGCGAACCTTGAAGATGGCCTGGAAGAAATTTCACAAACAAACCTCCCCGGGACCGTCGAAAACCATCCCAACTGGAGACGGAAGTATGCCAGCCGCGTCGACAACCTCGTCGATGATGAGCGTCTGCTCGAACTGGGAGCGACCTTGCGTTCGATCCGTCCAATCAGTTAAGACCCTCCGTTCAGATGCTGAAAATGTCTTCCGACTGCGTGCTCGCTCGCTGCAACCTTGCCTGAGGACAGACGCGTCTCGGCGCGTCCGGGGTAGGGTGGGTGTAATAGGGTGACAGACGCGTCTTGGCGCGTCGGGGTAGGTGGGCGTGGTCGGTGCCATTATGAGCATCTGCACAACCGGGTGACCACGTAACTCATGCCCAAGCAGAACCGCATCATTCTGGCCGTCGCGGCGGCGGTTTTTCTCGTCATCGTCGTCCTGGAAACTGTCGCGCCGGCGAATATCGTCGGCGCCTATGCGCTCGTCCTGCCCATTCTCCTGGTCGCGACGCTCCGTCATCGCCTGTTGATGCTCGCCACCGTGATCGCCTGTGTCGCGGCGACGTATTTGGGTCTCATGCAGCCGACAAAACCCGGCCGCTTCCAGGCGGCCGTGATCAACCGTACGGTGGTGGCGGGCGTTCTCGTAATGGTCGCCTACATGGGATTGACCCGGGAGGAGCGGAAGGCGAGGGAGGAAAGTACGCGGCAGGTTTTGGCACAGCAGACCGAGAGTCTGTTACGGGCGAACGCGTTGCTGGTTGATGCCAAGGATCAGCTCAATCGCTCGGAACGGTTAGCGGCAGTCGGTCAGCTGGTGGCGTCCGTGGCGCATGAAGTGGGTACGCCATTGCATTCCATTGCCTGGCATGTTCAAGCCCTCGGTGAAGAGCCGGGCGTCACCCCCGACATGAAAAAGCGCATCACGGTGATTGACGAACAGCTCAATCGCGTCGTGAGAATCATCCAGGACCTGCTGTCGTCCACCCGCCAACGAAAGCCGGAGCCTAGCTGGTTGTCGGTCGAGCAGGTCATCGGACCTGCAACCGCGTTGATGGAACCTGCCTTCCATGCCAAAGGTGTCGCGTTGACCAGCGATCTGGCTATCGGAGTGCCGCTCGTCTGGGCCGATGCGGGAAAGTTGCATCAGGTGCTCGTGAATCTGCTCACGAACGCATTGGCCGCGACGTCGCAGCAGGGTACGGTGGATGTCCACGTCAGCGCTCGTGCTGCGACAACAGAAGAGTTGGAATCCGGACGGCGGGTCGCGCAAGACATGTCTCCTATGGTGGTGACCGTGGCTGTCCGCGACACCGGGATTGGGATGCCGCCGTCGGACATCAAGAACGCCTTTCAGCCGTTCTTCACGACCAAGGAGGTTGGCAAGGGAACTGGGTTAGGGCTATTCTTGAGCCGTGAAACGGTGCACGCGCACGGTGGTACATTGTCACTGGCCAGCGAGCAGGGGCGAGGAACGACCGTGACGATTGCATTGCCGGGAAAGGTGGCCGTGCCCGAAGGAGTGGCATAGGGAGTGTCCATGCAGGCTGCGAAAATTCTCGTCGTGGATGATGATTCGGTTGCCAGGGATTTGTTGGCCGAGGCCCTGAAAAAAGAGGGCTATACCGTCGAGGCGTACGGCAGCGGGGAAGAAGCCATTGCCCGGGGGCGGGAAGGCCGAGTCGATCTGGTCCTCACGGATATCCGTATGGGCGCGGTCGACGGTTTGACGGTGCTGCGTGAATTCAAGCGTATGAGCCAGGACACGGCCATCGTGGTGTTGACGGCGTTCGGATCGCTCGAAGGCGCGATCGAGGCGATCAAGCAGGGCGCCTATGATTATCTGGCCAAGCCGTTCAAGAAGGAAGAGATCAAGCTGGTCGTTCAGCGCAGTCTCGACCACTGCCGCTTGCTGCGGGAAAACACGAAATTCCGTGAAGAACTCAAAAGCAAAGATGAATGGTCGCCGCTCGTCGGCAGTAGTCCGGCAATGCTGGAGGTCTACAAATTGGTGGCCCGGGTGTCCGAAAGCCGGAGCACCGTGCTCTTGCAAGGAGAAAGCGGCACAGGCAAAGAGCTGATTGCTCGCGCCATCCACGGCAACAGCCCTCGCCGCGACAAGCCGTTCGTCCCGGTCAATTGTGGTGCCCTGCCGGATACGCTCCTGGAATCCGAAATGTTCGGCTATGAAAAGGGCGCGTTCACAGGCGCCGTCGGTACAAAGACCGGGCTGTTCGAGTCGGCCAGCGGAGGCACCCTGTTCCTCGACGAGATCGGAGAACTGGGGCAGGCGCTACAAGTGAAGTTGTTGCGCGTGATGCAGGACCACGAGGTCCGCCGCGTGGGTGGAACCACCTCCATCAAGGTCGATGTCCGCATCATTGCCGCCACCAACCGCGACCTCGAACAGTTCGTCAAAGAAGGGAAGTTTCGGGACGACCTGTTTTACCGGTTAAACGTTGTCCGGATCACCCTTCCGTCGCTCAAGGAACGGCAGGAAGACATTCCGATGCTCGCCCATCATTTTTTGCAAAAGTGCGCCGGCGGCACCACCACCGCCGTGCGAGGCTTCCATCCCGATACCATGGAGTGTCTGAAGCGCTACCGGTGGCCGGGGAACGTCCGTGAGTTGGAGAACGCGATCGAACGGGCGGTCTCACTGAGTCACGGACCGTTGTTGACCCCCGATGATCTGCCCACCCAGATCCGCCAAGCGCCAAGTCCCGCGGATCAAAAACAAGACGTGTCCGAGACGGCCGAATCGGTCTATCTGACGCTCGAAGAAGTCGACAAGCGCCACCTCATCCGGGTGCTCAAGGAAACAAAGGGCAACAAAGTCAAGGCGGCGAAAATCCTCGGTATTGACCGGCGAACGCTGTATCGGATGGCGGAGCGGTTTGGATTGGATTTGGAGCCGGATGCTGACGGGGGCGAAAAGGACAGCGGGTAGTGCTACAGAAGATGGAGTGCGTTTTTGATCAACCGGAGCTGATTGTTTGCGCTTTGGGGTAAGGGTGTGGGTGAGTCCTCCCACCGGGTCAAGAGTCCGTCTTTCCCCTCATATTGCACGTGCAACCTGAGTCGGGTCGTCTGTTCATCCGCCGCCGTCACCAGCGCATCCACACGGCTCCGGCCTGTGCCGAACCGCCAGCGAAGAAGTCCATCCCACGGGCCGCGAATTTCCTCGCGATAGCTCGTCGTTACGTTGTGATCGTCCTCCTGTTGAACTGCGTATCCGTCGTCTGTCAGCACCTGGATCAGGGCCGTGCGCACCTGATGAGCGGGCGCGGACAGCGTCACGTCGACGATATCCGGTTCCTGGGGGATAAATGGGCCGGAACAGGCGGCACTGGCGATGAGCGCCAGGGGAAGAAGGAGGCGGAAGCGACGTGAGATCACTTGGCTCTCGTATCTTTCAACCGATAGACAAGGTGCGTATCGGTTTGTGAGACGCCTTCTATCGAGTGAATGCGACTGAGGACCAGCTGCGTCAATGCGTCTTGATCCGGTACTTCGACGACTGCGATGATATCCGGTTTGCCCCAGCAGGGATCGATCGTTTTGATCTGCTTAATTTCGCCGAGGGCCCTGACCACTTGGCTCGTTTGCCCCGGCAGGACGTGAATCAGAATGTATGCTCGGTCTGCCATGACCACTCCACCGTCTACCGGCGCATGGATCGTGCAAGGCACCGCCGGAATGGCAGGCTCTTTTCCAACGTAGCGGATACCCTGAGTACCTGTCAACGTGCTGGAATTTGGCCCCGGACCTTGATTGGGAACCGCTGCCGCAGACTTGGGTCTCTTCATGAATACCTCATGATTTTGGCGCGACGACAACGTCGACCGTAAAATGTTCGCTGGTGCTGGTCAACTCGTTCTCCAGTCCGCGCGGGTTCCCGATGCGGCCTTCTGGATCATAGACGAAACACAATAAGTGTGTACATCGTCCCCGAGCCCGATAGCGTTCTGCGTCGGCTCGTACCTGGTCCGTGAGATCCTTGCGGCTGAGTCCGGCGCGGGTTTTCTTCACGATGATGGCGAGGCGATCGTGATCGAGGAGAAAGGTGGTGCGGGACTCACCATTGCTATAGGGCGGGGTCCATTCATCAGTGCCGATGTCGTCGAAATGCTGTCGCAGCAGCGCATGCACGAGATCTTGGACGTCCTGCTCGTCCTCGACGTTGACCGTCGACCGGTACTCACCGCGCAACCGCAATTGTCTGGCCACCGCATGAAATCGTTGACAAATTCGCTTGGTGACTGTGAGGCAATCCATGTCGGCAGCTGCCACGTCGCTCACTGCGGGTGTCGGAGGGGAAGGTGGTGCCTGTTGAATGATTGAAGGCGCAGGCGCGGGAACTTCTTGCGTCGTCGAGAACGGAACGGCCGAAGCCGGCGACTTCTGAGCCGTCGATGCAGAGGCAGTCGCAGTTGAAGGAGGTGGCGCAGGTGTACTAAAAGGCGCTGGTTCAACCATAGGCGCAGGTGCGGCAGCGGGTGTTGCTGGATCAGGAGATGCCACAGGTGTAGCCATCGGAGCGGCGGCGGCAGCTGGCCGTTCCGGTGTGGCGCTGGCGGAGGTCGCCGGACTCTGCTCCACGACCGGCGGGAGGGGTTTCATCTCCTGGGTACGAAACAGTGACGAGATGGGCTCAATGGGTTTCCGTGGCGGTATCGATGGGAGCGGCGGCGCAGGCGCCGGTCCTGATCCCACCACTGGCGCTGAGGGTGTGTCGGCTGCAGCATGTGCAGCAACGACCTCAGGTGCTGGAGTTGGAGCCTTTTCCGGAGCGGGGACGAGGTGCAGCGTGGTGGCAGTCGGCTGTGGGACAGCGCCGACCAACGCCACAGAACCCTGAGTGGGCAT
>DASVBB010000126.1:0-16628 GCA_036376045.1 Nitrospira sp. | reverse complement strand
CGTCCCGCCACTGAGCTGCACGTTGTATCGGCCCGTCACCGGAATCAGCGACCCCAGCGAGATATTCTCTGCCAACAGCTCGGCCTTGACGGCCACATGCGGCTCGGCGAGAAAATCGGCATGCCCCTCGAGGCGGACCTTTCCGGATTCGAACAGCACGGCTTCCAGCGAGAACTCCGAGGGATAATCCTGATCGGCGGACTGGACGTTTCGGATGTTGGACGCATAGAGATTCAAATGGCGTATCCGCAGCGGCTGATCGGGCTTCGCCTCATCCAGGTACATGAGTTCGGCGTCCACGATCCTGATTTGATTGATCTTGAATGGATAGACGCTCTCGACGGCCTCCTGCCAGCCGCGGTCCTTGACGGGCGTCTCGCTGCCGGCTTCCTCTCTCGCGAGTGTTCTGGTGATGTGAAATCTTGGCCGCTCCAGGTATTGGTCGTTCACCAAGCGTCCTGACAACAGCGCTTTCCAATGGACGCTCGCCGACCAGCGAGCAATCCTCGCCACGGGAGGATCTGGCTCATCGCTGCGCGTGAGTTGCACATCTTCGAGGTCCACCGACCCGCCAATGGGGTGAAAGGCCAGCGAACCAATCCGCACGTGGTACCCTTTCAGACTGCGGTTCATTTTGTGCTCTACATAGGCCCGCAACGGCTCATTGACGAACAAGGCCGCCGTCAGCAGCAGCAAGAAGAGCACCGCCACTCCCGCCAAAAGCTTCGGTATACGCACGGGCATAGTTTCCTCCGCTTTCAGTGTAGCGGTGGAGCGGCCAGGACGGAGCTAGGGGAACATGCAGGGTGACCCTTATGCTCACGCTCGATGGATGTTCGTGGGTCCGTAGAGTTGGCGGGCTTGCCGGAGTGCCGAAACATGGTTGCGCAACGAGGGTCCGAAAGGGGACGCCAGCACCGCCTTGCGGTGGCGGGACATTCCACGTTCGGCCTCGCCAATGGCGGTTTCGAGCTGGCGGACGAGACGAGCGCCGGAACCTGTCAGCCACTTGAGATGCCGACCGGCATACACGAGGTCCTGGAGGGAGTAGCGGACGGATTCAATTTCTTCCAGACAGCGGAACCGTGCGCGCACGAGCTGTCGAGTCGTGAGGCCTGCTTTGCGCCATTGCGTCCTGCCCCGTCTGGTCCCGGCCCAGGCGGACAAGCGTGCAAAGAGCAGCGCACCCATCGTAAATGTAAAGGCGGCATGGAGTATCCCCCGCAGCGGGCGCAGACTCCTCCGCCAGGGCGAGTAGAAAATTTGCTGGTTGCGGTCATGGTGATAGAGGACATGCTTCCGCAACAGCAGATTTAGATGATGATGGCTGTTTTCGTGAATCAAATCGTCGATGAGATCGAGATTATCGCGATCGAAGCAGTTGACAAACGAGAGGCCCGGCCGATGGCGATAACTGAAGCTGACGACGCCGCGCGCGTCCAGCGGAATCACGCGTGACGTGAGCAGTGTCAACAATGCATGGCCTTCCGGCCACGCCCGTCGAATGACCTGCCATGCCCGGGTGATGCGGACGACCTGCCTGGCGTCCGTGGCCGAGAGCGACTTCGGCTGACGGCGGCTCCCGTAGTGCAGCGTGGGACCAACGATCAGCGCGCCAGAGGGCAGCACCGCGCGCAGAGGTTCATGCCGCGGCCAGTGCCATGTCATCGCAGTTCCCTGCCACCCACAGATACGATGAGAGCGGTCTGTGCGCAAGGTGATTTCGTTCTCCCTGAGGACAAACGTCACGCGCCGCGACCGACGTCCGATGACCTTACGGATCGCAGCCGGCGCCACCAGCACGGCTCCGTCGATACCGACGGGGACGGTAGAAGCCTGTTCGGCCCGTTCAAACGAGGACTCCAAGCGCCCAGCCACTGCCCACGACTGCAGACCGCGGCGCTTCATCCATTGGAGCACTCCCCGAGGCTGAAGAAAGATGGCTTCCTGGGTGATGTCGAGGGCCAGTCTCTTGCAGAGCCATTCCATGCGACCGGCCAAGCCTCGAGATTGGGCCTTCCCGCGAGGAAACAATTCTTCCAGGTAACTGTTTTCAAAAAATTGCTCCTCACATTCCGCAAACAGCTGCTCGGCAAAGCCACGCTGGTCGCGCTCGCGACGAATCTGCGCGAGCAAATCGAGAAAATACACCAGGTCGTTCAGCGCCTCGATCCATCCGACCACCTTCCAGTTCGAATAGGCCGTGCGATCGAAGGTGTGGGCGAGAAATCGGAAATAGTCCACCGGAAGCTGGAGCCGCTCCGCCAGTTGGGCATAGTGCCGTTCGATATCACGGCAGAGCGCGAGGAGCAGCGTCCGCATGGATTGACGGAATTCGACCTGCAGACGGCCGAGCGACGCGGCGTCGAGTAGCGACATGTCTTGTCCTTGGATGCGATGGAGCGGCGACTTTACCGGAGCGCGGCGATGGCCGCAAGGAGAGCGCTAGAAGGACTTGGAAGGAACGTAGCCGAAGTCGTCGAGGCCCAGCTCGTGCACATGGTCCATGAAGTGCCGGGTGAGCGCCGTTTGGACCGACGCCTCGACCACCGGTTTGGTACCCGTCACGATGAGAAACGGCAATTCATCCTTCCATAACAGATGCCCGTCACGATCGATCATGTAGAGAAACAGGCGCCGCGGTTCTTCGGATTTCCAGCCCCATTCACTCGAGTGTGAGGCCGTACCGACCACGTGTCCATACAGAACGGCGTCGACGGCAAATTCGCGTGAGAGCTCCCGTGCCAGGACGGCGCGCTCCTGGTCGGCTGCGGCGATGGTCAGCCCGGGAGGAAGGCTCGCCGGTGTCAGCACGCGCAAGGCGGTTTCCCGTTGAAAGAATTTCGTCAAACGAGCTCCCATCGCCTCATCGCCTTCGACCGGCATCAGCGCCACGCTCTTCAATGAGGGACGGTCCAGACCGGGAGGCCCGTGTTCCGTTGAAACCCAGGACGCCTCAAAGGGTTGAAATCGGACATCGCCGGCCCTCATGGAATCCGTGCCCACAGCGGCAACCCAGGCAGCGGCGAAACATCCTTGCTGCACAACAGCCACGGCGACGAGGCACGCCAGGATGCCTCGCGGCCGGCAGATCTTTACTGTCTTCGAGGGAGCCATGCAGGGGCTCTCGCAAAAGGAGTACCGTTCGGCATCGTGTCCACGCACCGCCTAAGGCCTGATTTTTCCTGGGCGATCGCGAAGAGTCTCGCAAGGGCCTGGTGCACACTTTCCGGCGCGCGTAGGCAAAAGGAGTCACTGTATCAAGATTGCCGTTGCAAGAAGGGGCATGAGGACTTATGCCTGGCGGCGTTGAGGTGCGGGCTCAGTGTCGGAGAGGGTCGTTGAGGAATCGGGTAATGGTACGATACAGATCCTCCGTCGCCTGCTCCTTACTGAGAAACGCCGCGGCACCGGCCTCAATGACTGCGGCGTGGGTCTGGGCCGAATAGTGTACGGAGAGGCCGACGACCAGTGTGTTCGGCGCATCCTTCTTGATGCGCCGTGTCGCATCAATGCCGTTCAATCGAGGCAGGTTGATGTCCATTACCACCACATCCGGTTGTGTGTTGATGGCCGATTCCACCGCTTCAATGCCATCGGATGCTTCGGCCACGACCTCGAGGTCCGGGTACGTTTCCAGCATGCTGCGGAGACCTTGACGCACCATGGCATGATCATCCACGAGCAGCACACGCCAGCGTGACGCTTCGATCGGCGGCATCCTCCCGGCAGATCGAGACACTTTTCGTGAGAAGTGCGGCTTTGGCTTCGCATCGAAAGGAATCGCGACCAAGCCCAATTCAACCGTGGTGCCTTTCCCCACGGCGGAATCAATGCGGCACCAGCCGGACATCGCTTCCATCCGCTCCTGGATGCTGAATAAGCCGAAATGCTCGCCCGAGGGTTGATAATGCACGGCATTGATGTCGAAGCCTGTGCCGGAATCCGCCACCGTGAGCAGCCACGTGTCTCGATCCTGTTTCTTGATCGTCACCGATGCAGCGGAGACACCGGCGTGCTTGACAACGTTCGCGAGGAGTTCGCGCACGGCTTGAAAGAGCAGATCCGACTGGTGTTCATCAAATGCGGGGACCTCTTCGGTGAGCACATCGACGTCAACCATGAGCCCCTGATGCCCCATCTGTTCAGCGAGCCAATACAGCGCCGGAATGAGTCCCAAATCCTGTAGTACGGAGGGACTCAGCTGCGCCATGAGCGTACGCGCATACTGAAGACTCTCTTGCAGGAGGCCATCGATCTCCGTCAACGACGCACGTCCGTCCGGGAGAAGGTCGGGCATCCGCTGCAGTGCCTGACCCAATTTGATCCGGGTCAACGCCAGCAACTGTGCCAGATAATCATGCAGGTCTCCGGCCAGACGGCGGCGTTCCCGTTGCTCGGTCAGGTTCAGTTGGGTCGCCAGCGCTCGGAGCCGCTCTTGTGAATTGACGAGCTCCGCGGTGCGTTCCCTGACGCGGACTTCGAGTTCCGCATTCCAGCGCTGCAGCTGGATCTCGGAACGTTTCCGCTCCGAAACGTCCCGAAAGACGAGCACCACACCGATCAGCCTGTCCTCTCTGTCCAGGATCGGCGCGGCGCTGTCACCGATCGGCACTTCTGTGCCGTCTGGACGGAGCACGACGGTATGGTTGGCCAGTCCGATGACCCGCCTATCACGGATGACCCGTTCCACCGGGCTCTCAATACTTTCACGCGTCTCTTCATTCACAATCTTGAAGACCTCAGTCAGCGGACGGCCCACGATGTCCTGGGCGGATCGTCCCAAGATCCGAGCCGCAACCGCGTTGACAAATGCTACGACTGCAGCCGCGTCCGTCGCGATGACGGCGTCCCCGATGCTTTCCAGGGTCACGCGCCAGCGCTCTTCGCTTTCATCAAGGGCCTTCTTGGCCCGCTTTTGGTCGGAAATGTTCCGGGCGATTTTGGAGGCGCCAATGATGTTGCCCTCGATATCCGTCAACGGAGACACGGTGATGGAAATGTCGACAAGCTCCCCGTCCTTCCTGCAGCGCACGGTCTCATAATGATCGACTCGCTCGCCCCTTCGAAGCTTGGACAGGATAGCGGTTTCTTCGGGATGCCGGTCGGGAGGAATGATCTTGAGAATGGACGAGCCGATCATTTCCTCCGCCGTATACCCAAATATGCGTTCGGCAGCTCGGTTCCAGCTGGTAATCACACCGTCAAGATCTTTGCTTAGAATCGCGTCGTCGGAGGACGCCACAATCGAGGAAAGCAGCCCCTGAACTTCCGCGATCACCCCTTCGGCGGCCTTACGCTCCGAGATGTCCCGGACGATCTTTGACGCGCCGATGATGATCCCTTTGTCGTCCCGAACCGGTGAGACGGTCAAGGCCACATCAATGAGTCGGCCGTCTTTGCGCCGCCGCACCGTCTCATAATGATCGATGAGTTCGCCGTTGCGGAGACGGACAAGGATTGACGCTTCTTCGGCGTGGAGGTCTGGAGGGATGATCAACAAAATAGGCTGGTTGACGGCCTCCTCGGCCGTGTATCCGAAAATCCGTTCGGCGGATTTGTTCCAGGTCTGAATGATACCTGACAAATTCTTGGTGATAATGCCGTCGTGGGAGGAATCCACAGCCGCGGCCAGATAGGCAGCGATTTCTATTGTATGACGAATCGGACCAGGCATTTCATCCGCTCCGGACAAAAATTTTTTCATTGTCACCCCTGCATCAGCTCAAAATCAAGGTTGCCGGCCGAGGATCTGTCCGGGACGCAAGATGGAATCGAGACCGCAGTGGGCAGCGGATGTGGACGGATGAAGGGACGTCAGAGCAAGATGAGCATGTTCGACACGCTCGCTCGGGCCGGACCCGGCGACCGGCTCTCCGGCCCGAAAGAGGCTTCTACTGCACAGAACGTGCGCTGCGCTCTTCGTTCGGCGGGCGCACTTCGTAGAACTCGTAGATGACGACCTGCTGCTCGTTGAAATCCGGCCAGTTGTCTTTGTCGAACCCCGGGGCGTCTTTCAGATCCTTCTTGTGCAGATCCAGGGCCAGGTGCTTCTTGTCCTGGTCGATTCGGATAGCTTCCCACGGCACGGCAAAGTACTTATCCCCGATGCCGGCAAATCCTCCAAAATCCAGCACAGCGTACTGAATATCACCCTCCTGAGGATCAATCACGAGGTCTTTGATGGTGCCGAGATTCTTCCCGTCCGTCCCTTGCACCTTCGTACCGATCAGGTCGCTGGCCTTGAGCACGCCGCTGCGGTCGCGTCCTTCTCCGGGTGCTCCCAACGCGAGAGTCAATATCATCCCAACGAGTAGTCCCGCGGCCACCTTTGAGCCTGCCTGCGAACAATTCATCATGTCTCCTTCCTCCTCCCTACTATGAGGGTTGTCCGATGGCTGATGCGTCTCACTCTTCATGCCTAGAAGCAATAGGAGGACCACTCGTCTCGACGCCGGAAGCATGGAATTCCGGACTGAGCAACCAGGAAGCATGGGACAACCTGTCTCGACATCACGACGCACAGGACAACGTGCACTTAAGAAAAACAGCGACGTTTGCGTTCGGTCGGACAGAGCCGGCGATCGCTTCACGGAGAGCAGACGCTGAGCCCGCCGGATCGCCGGGAAGCAAGAGTTGACGCAGAGGCTTCCCACGATCGTTCACGACCCAGGACTTTCCATAGCTTTCCACTGCAGCGCGAGGCTGGAATTTGTTGGAATTTGAGGGATGTACCTAGTGGTCTGATCTGCCGCAGAGCACTAGCCTCAGACAGATATGGAAATGAAAGGCCTGTCGGTAGGGATTGAAGGGGCAGCCCGTCATGCCCGTCGAAGGCGCTACACCGTATATTCATCAAGGGAGGTTGTTATGAAATATGCCTACTGCATGAAGACCGTGATGGGCGGTCTTTCGCTTGTTCTTGTCCTGTCGGCCTGTTCTTCCGGATCGAAGTCGAAGACCACGACCAGTCCTCCATCGGGTGAAATGTCGCGGACCGCTCCCCCGTCGGGGGACACGTCGAAGGCCGCAGGTACTATTTCGCCGCCCAGCGATCTGCCGCGAAGCGACGTCGTCAGCGACCGTGGCACCACGCGAGGCAAAACATATGATTCGACCACTCGAACAGGGCTTTCTGACCGCTCGCCGGAAATCGCGGCAGCCTGCCCGTCGAAAGTCGACGCTGACGGTAAGATCGTATTCGATGATCCCACCTGTCCGGATCGCTATCGCCGCCAGGCGGGAACCACCGCAGCAGGCGGTGCTGCAGGACTGGCGGCAGCCTGTGCTTCCAAATCCGATGCCAATGGCAAGGTCATTTACGATGATCCGGCTTGTCCGGATCGCTATCGCCAACAGAACGCCAGCATGAATGCCATCCGTGAGGCCCGTGTCCGACTCTCGCGGGCAGCCGGCATCAAGACGTGGGATTCCCAGCCTGGCGATAAGCTGGCGAGGCCTGATCCCGTCGGCGTCGGGGGAGCGAGGCCTGATCCTGTCGGCGTCGGGGGAGATTGTCCTTCGAAAGTCGATGCCAAGGGCAATGTGATCTATGCTGACTCAGGCTGCGCACACCGGTACTACTATCAGACAAAGGAAAATGCCTATTACGATCGCTATGCGGATAAAGCAGCTAAACACGCCCGGGCGGCAGAGATCGCTGCCATCCAGGGTAACATGCCGGACATGATCCAAAACGCCGAACAGTCATTGGACCATGCGAAGGAGGCGCGGCGCTCCGGCAATAATCCTGATCTGGCTGCAGGCATCGCGGCCCTGAGGCAGTCGATCGCACTGGGACAGAGCTACGAAGTGACTCGTTCGACGTCATCCCCAACGAGTACTGCTACCGCCGCCGCGACGCCGCGCACCCTCAAGGGCGAGTTGTCCCAAAAGAAGGACGCGACGAGAGCCGATGGCGGGGAGTCCTACGTCTTACGGGACCGTGAAAATCGGGAAATGCCCATTACGCTGTCGCCGGAAATGAGCCGGCAGGTCCAGGTGGGCGATGTCGTGGAAGCGCAGGTCGACTCGAACGGGCAAGTGACGTCGATTACCAAGGCCCAGTAGGCACGAGGGGCGGAGCCGGTATCACGGCTCCGCCGCCTTTCATGGAGTTCTATTTGTCTGCCCCAATGGGGGGCAGATTGATGCCGAACCTTTCGAGTCCCATGATCACGGTCAGCGCCGATGGAGAGTGCTGAACGATTTCTTTCTGCACCTCGATCCTTCGAAGATCCACAAACTCCGGAGCCGTCAGACCGAGCGATTCGCGATAGGCGCGATCGGCGATGCCACGTTGCTTCTCGGCTTTTTCCCGAGCCTCCTCCGCCTTCTGAAACTCCACCATCGTAATCTTGCGCTGCTCCTGCACGATCGTTTGCGTCGTCTGTTCCACCACGCCCTTCGGCGGAAGGATGCTACCGACGACGACGCGATTGAGCCTCACAGGGATGTTCTGTTTTTCGATCAATTTGGTTTGCACTTCCCTGGCGATGGCTTCCTGCAGCTTATTTCTGGTGGTGGGATCGGTGGTCAATTGAAAGAGGGGATACTTCTGCACCTCTTCGCGCACGAACGTGCGGAAGGCTTCTTTCACGTTGTTGTGATACCAATTCGGCCCGTAGCGTGCGATCAACTCGGGCGAGCGTCCTTCGACGACGTTGGCGATCAGGAAGGCGTCGAACGAGACGGGGGCGTTTTCCGCCGAAATGATGTCGAAATGCTCGGAGTACTGAACCGGCCGAACATCCACGTCCACCACATGGGTGGTTGGCGCCACCCACACTCGTCCGGTCTTGGAGGGCACCGGATCCACGCCGCCGTGCCCGAAGAAAAACGGCTGTTCCACCAACACGCCTTCGTGGCCCGCGTCGACCGCGGCACATCCCGACAGCCCCAGCAGGTACCCCGCGGCGAGAACGGTGCCCAGAATGCCTTCGATTCGTCTCTTCATAGCCCCTCCTCCGCGTGTGTTTCGATCGATGGTTAGACAGGGTTGTGGATGATGACGATTGGGTTGAGACTCCGTGTCGTCTCGTAGGTTTACCTTACGAAGCGATCACGAACAAAGTCAAACCGATGGCTGTCAGGATTGAATGAAATGAACGAGAGAGCTACGAGATTCCGGCCTGCCGCTGGAGCCAGCGCACGTAGCGAGTGATCTGCTCGACGTCCCCGGAAGACACTCCTTCGATTTTCGGCATGTTGCCGAATTCCCAATGGTGGGCTCTGACGCCGAATTCCGCAGCGCGCAGAAACGCCGCGTCGCCGTGATGATTAGGCTCGTAAATCTTATGGACGAGCGGGGGACCCTGTTGAGTGCCGGTCGCCTGCGGGCCATGACAGGCGGCGCAGTGAGCGTTGAACTTGGCTTCACCCGCCTGGAATTCCGCCGGAACCGCTCCGCCGCCGACAGCGGGCTTGGGCTGGGACGAGTCACATGCGGCCACTGCGGCAAGGGCGATCGCGAAGGCCAGCGCGGGCAGTGATGTTGAGCGCCATGCGGGAATCAAGGGCGGTCTCCTGGCCGTCCCGCGTTCGCCTCAAACTGCTCGCGCAGCATTTTCTGCGTCCGCTGAAGCGTCAGCCGCCTGTACAGGCGTGCTCCGACCGGCGCAATCACGATGAGTCCGATCGTCAGGTACATGAAAAACTCTTCGGGAGACACGCTCATGCTCCAATCTCCACCAACAGGAAGTCGTTCGGATCAGACTACTGCATACCTGGTGGGATCCTCAACCCCGGCGTTCGAAAACCCCTCTCGCCGGATCACACAACTATCGCACCTGCCGCACGCCAGATCGCCGACCGGATCGTAGCAGCTATGGGTGAGATGCAAGGGAACACCGAGCCGGATGCCTGTTCGAATGATATCGGCCTTGCTCATTTCGAGCAGCGGAGCACACACCCGCACGGCGGTCCCTTCGACCCCTGCCTTCGTCCCCGCCTTGACAGCCGCCTCGAACGCGCGAATGAATTCCGGACGGCAGTCCGGGTATCCGGAATAGTCGAGCACATTGGCCCCGAAATAGATCACGGACGCGCCCTCGACCTCGGCATGCGCTGCGGCCAGAGAAAGAAAAATCAGATTGCGGCCGGGTACATAGGTCACGGGAATGCCCTGACTTCGCTCCGTCTTCTGACGGTTTTTCGGAACCGCCAACTCTGCCGTCAACGCCGACCCGCCTAGGGCCCGCAGATCCACCGAAAGCACAGTGTGCTTGGCTGCGCGCATGGCATCGGCCATTTGCCGTGCCCGTTCAACTTCGATGGCATGGCGCTGCCCGTAGGCAATCGTCAACCAGAAGAGTTCATGGCCGGCCTCCCTGGCCAGTGCAGCGGCCACAGTCGAATCAAGGCCTCCGCTCGCGAGCACCACCGCGCGGCTGGAGGTTCCGGGAGACACCATCGACGTGAGCCTCGTCACGACCGTGTCAGGGATGAGGGGGAAACACCGGCGGACCGACCGACGGTGCGGACGTCACGCGGAAGGGGCAAGTGGAAGCTAGTCGCGCTCTTCTTCCTTTTCGATTTTTTCCAGGAGTTCTTCTCTCGCCTGGCATTCGACGCAGAGCTTCGCGAAGGGTACCGCTTCCAATCGCCGTTCACTGATCTCGACGCCGCACTCTGCGCAAATCCCGTAGGTCCCTTCGTTGAGCCGTGTCAGCGCTTCGTCGATGGCCTGGCGCCGGCGGTTCCGCATCTCCATCAGCGAGATGCCCAACTCTCGGTCCAGATCCATAAGCGCCTGATCACCGACGTCGCGGGCAGACTCGAGCCGCCGTTGCTGATCCTCGGTCAAGGATTGGCCCAGAGTGCCCTCGATCTCCTTCAGGATTTCCTGGCGCTTGCGCATCAGCATCTGCTGCAGCGCGTCACGACGCCGCTCTCGCTCTTCGCGTTCCTTTGCGGACTCCTTTGGCTTTGCGGCGAGCGGCGAGACGGCCATACTGACCGGTTTTTCGATGACGGCGGCGACGACGGGCTTGGCTTTGGCGACGGGCTTCGTTGTGGTTTTTGGCTTAGTCATGGGTTTCTTCTTCGGAGGTGTTTTCGTCGCCATCGCGTTGTCCTCTCTTTGGGTACACGCCGGACGGCAAAAAAGTTCGGCATCTATAACACGGCTGCTCTGAGTTTGACAAGGGGTTGTAGGACGAGGGCCGGCGCCCCCTAGGGATAGACGATGGTCGAATGCACGGGATGGCCGGCGAGTTTCTGCCGGCCCTTCAATTCTTTGAGCTCGACCAGGAAATCGAGTCCGACGATTTCTCCGCCCAGCTGTCTGACGAGCGAGACAGTGGCGGCTGCGGTCCCCCCCGTCGCGAGGAGGTCATCGACGATAAGCACCCGTTCGCCCATGCCAATGGCATCCCGATGGATTGCCAGAGAGTTGGACCCGTATTCGAGACTGTATTTGACTTCGAAGCAGTCCGCAGGCAGTTTTCCAGGTTTCCGGACCGGCACGAACCCCGCATTCAGGCGTTGAGCCAGGATGCCGGCGTAAATGAACCCCCGCGATTCAATGCCCACCACTTTGGCCACCCGCTGCCCTCCATAATAGGCGACCAGATCGTCGGCGATCGCCGCGAAGGCCTTGCTATCTTTGAGCAGGGTCGTGATGTCGTAGAAGAGAATGCCTGGCTTGGGAAAGTCGGGAACTTCGCGGATGAGCGCTCGATACTCGGCAGGGGTCATTGGCTCAGAGCAAGTCAGATTGTGTCAGCGTTTTCCGCTCGATGGTATGGCGAAGACGGCTCAAGGCGGCCATTTCGATTTGCCTGACGCGCTCGCGGGTCAATCCCATGTCGCGTCCAATTTCCTCAAGCGTTCTCGCCTCGCTTCCGTCGAGGCCAAACCGTGACACAATAACAGTTTGCTCTTTCTCAGGCAACTCCTTCACCCAGGTCATCATTTCCGCCCGTCGCATCACGCCCTCGGCGGTATCCGCCGGCGACACACACATCGGATCCTCGATCACGTCGCGGAGGAAGGTGTCGGCCCGGTCGTTGATCGGACTGTCCAGTGAACTGGTCGTGCGTACGATCTGTTTTAGATCGAGCACCTCCTCTTCCGTCGTCTTCATTTTCTTCGCAACCTCTTCGGCGGACGGCTCCCGCCCCAGTTCCTGCACCAGCGCTTCGACTTTATTGAGATACCGGTTCAACCGCTCGACAACGTGCACCGGCAGACGCACGAGTTTGCCCTGGTTGATGATGGCCCGCTCGATATATTGTCGGATCCACCACGAGGCATAGGTGCTGAACCGAAACCCCCGTTTGTAGTTGAATTTCTCGACGGCCTTGATCAGGCCCAGGTTGCCCTCTTCGACGATATCCGAAAAGGGGAAACCTCGATGAATGTACCGCTTGCCGATACTGATCACGAGGCGCAAATTGGACTCGATCATTATCTGACGAGCCTGTTCGTCGCCCGCCATGACCCGCTTGCCCAGCTGCTGTTCCTGCTTGAAGGTCAACAGCGTCGACCGGCGGATTTCGCGCAGATAGCTTTTGAGCGTATCCAGTCCCTCGGATCGGCCGCGCGATTTGTCCTCGTCGGACGACTGCTCAAGATCACCGGACTCCTCGTCCTCGCGACCCGAGAAATCTCTCCTCGCTTCGCTGTTCTCTGAGAAATCGTTCTGTCTGCTCCCCATTCCGACCTCAGATCAACATCAACCCGCTAGTACCACACGGCAAATTCCGACTGCCGGCCGGTCGCCCGCACCCATTCCACGCGGATATCGGTCACCCGCGAAGCCGGTGGACCGATCTTGAGGGCCTCAATCAACGACATGATCTTCTCTTTCGCCCCTTCGGCTTCCAATTCGACCCGGCCGTCTTCACAATTTCTCACACCGCCGACGAGCCCGCGCTCGGACGCGGTGCGAACGGTGAATGCCCGATACCCGACACCCTGCACTCGTCCTGAAACGGAGATCCTGGCTCGAACGGCAGAGGGTTCACTCACATCGGTCATCGTTCAGCCATCCGCTCGACGTAAGGGATACTCTCATACCTCAAGAAACGCGTCACGTGATTTGCAATTCCATGCGTGGGAAATCTTGGTCGATTGTACGTGTCTCGCATGACAGGGAGCAATGATCAGCCGTGCTCGCCGCAGTCTCCACGGAACTCCTGTGTTACAATCGCGGTGGTTCCTCCCATCGCGCATTCCTGCGAACACAGCGGCATGGCACTCAGCGCCACAGAGATTGAAAGTGTGCTCCACGAAATCGTCCCCGTGCTCGTGAGAGGACGCCTTCAAAAAATTCATCAGCCCAACGATCGTGTCCTGGTCTTCGAGTGGCGCGTACCGGGCGAAACACATCGGTTGCTCGTCTCATGCGAGCCCGAAACCGCGCGCCTCCATCTCGTGTCTCGCCTATTACCAAACCCGGCGAGCCCGCCTTCCTTTTGTCAGTTTTTGAGAGCACAGGTTCAAGGAAGCCGTCTCGACGACATCCGGCAGGTCGACAATGAGCGCATCGTGAGCTTGACGGTCTCGAGCAGACGGGGACCAAGGACGATCGTCTGCGAATTGACCGGACAGACCGCCAATATGCTCGTCCTCGACGAACAGCAGCTGGTCCTTCGCGACCTCAACGCCCAGCGGCCTCTTGTGGGACATCCGTACGAGGCGCCTCAACGTCGATCGGGCCCGCTTCGGCATGGAGCCGCGCGCTTCACGGCCACAACGACACCCGGCCGTTTCCCGGTGTCCCGGGCCATCGAGGATCACTATCAGGACAAAGCACGCGATCTTGCGGTGAACCGCGCGACACAGGTCCGGCTTCGGATGCTCCGGAAAGCACTCGCGAAGCTGTTGCGGCGGATCGACGCATGGCGGGAGGATCTCGCGAAGGCTGCCGCGTACCGCGATTACGGACGGTATGGTGAGCTCCTCAAGGCAAATTTGACGGCCATCACGCCAGGCATGGAACGCATCACCTTGGTGGATTATTACGATCCGTTGCTTCCCGAAGTCACCATCCCGCTCGATCGAACCAAATCAGCTCTCTACAATATGAATGACTACTTCAAGAAGCATCGAAAGTCCCTGGCAGCAGACCGTGAACTGTCTGTTCGGATTGCCCATGCCGAGCCGGAGGTCGACACCTTGCGCCGAGAGATCGCCTCGATCGAGGAGGGAACCTGGACCCCGCCTCCATACGGCGGTCCTCTTCCTCAGATTGAGAGAAGGGACCCGAGCCGTCAGCCGTCTACTCCGAGGCGGAGGGGTCCGTTCCGCCGGTTTGTCTCCGCCGACGGCCTGCCGATTTTTGTCGGTCGCAATGCGGCAGAGAATGAGGAGCTGACCTTCCGCATGGCCAAAAGCGACGACTTGTGGCTCCATGCGAGAGGCACCCCCGGCTCCCACGTCGTCGTTCGGCTTGCCAAAGGCACTGATCCGCCATTGGACACCTTACGGGATGCGGCAACCCTGGCCTTGCTTTACAGTGATCTCAAGAGAAGCGGAAAGGGGGACGTCATCTACACCCGACGGAAATGGGTGAAAAAGGCCAAGGGCCAAGCGCCGGGGACCGTCACGGTGACTCAGGAACAGTCCATTTCGGTCAAGCTCGACGCCCTACGATTAGCAGCCCTCAAAGAGCGCAGTGCCTGACCTCACGTAGAAACCCGCCTCCTCGAAAGGTTGGATGTCCATGCCTTTGAGGAATGGTGGCTGTCACTCCGACTTCAGTATGTTGAGGGCATTTGAACCCGGAGCTGAGTATGCCACGTCTCACCCCAACCAATCGTCGAGCCACCGGTCTCTGCAGCGCGGTCCTGCTCCTGTTGCTTTCGGGCTGTCAAACCTACAACTCACATCCCGCGACCCAGACCGATGGCACGTATGTCAAGCTGCCGAACGCCTCCGTGAAGGCCGTCGTGTGGGGCACTCGTCACGAGAGCGTACAGAGCCTGACGACCTGGCTGATGAAGCGTGGCATGACGCTGGTCGACGATGTGAAAGTCAATCAAATGGTCAGTGATCTCCGCACGTATCAGCCGGCGACGACGATTTCGAACGCGGATATTTTCAAGATGGGAAAGATCGTCGGTGCAAAACAGGTTGTCTTCGTCGACACCGATGTTGCGACGTGGCAAACGGGGGACCTCGAGGCCTTCTTCGGGAAGACTCAGAGCCTCTACACCGCTTCGGTGTACATTCGAGCTCTGGATGCAGACTCTGGGGAGATCCAATGGAGCGGCAAAGCCTTCTCCATGGACAAGTTTACCAACCTTAAAGAAGGCATCCATCAACTCACGTGTCACGCCCTCGCCACCGCGTGGGGATTGCGGCCTCCCGGCATTACTGCGGCACCGAACATCTGTCCGGTCGGCCAGAATGTCATGGTGTCGACCGCCCCCGTCTCACCGCCAGTGAACGGATCAAAGACTGCGACGAACCCATCCCCGGTGAGTGAGAATTAACTGTCTCTTCGACTTCACAGCCCGACTCCGGTCCTGCCCGCCCAGGCCCTGAGGACACGATCGCGTCTCAATATCATCTTTCATTTGGCGAATCCTGCTTCTGGGGATATGCTGATCCTTATCGAGTGTTCCACGTAAGAGGGAAGTCTCGATGTCTCACGCATCCGCCCAACTGTCAGGCACGCCGGGCCCGACCGTACTGGTCGTCGACGATGATGTGGCCGTCGTGGCTCTCTGCACGAGAATCCTTCAAGAGGCGGGATGTGCCGTTCTGTCCGCCACCGGAAGCTCAGAGGCCCTCAAAATCTGCAAAGGGCATAAGGGATCGATTGATCTCCTTGTCACCGATCTCGTGTTGCCTCCGCCCGAGTTCAGCTTTGCTTCGAGCGAGAATGAATTCCCGCATGTCCACGGCCATGAGCTTGCGTTCCGCGCACTCCGGATGCGGACGGCCCTCCGTGTCATCCTGATGTCCGGCAACATCGAACACGAGGTGGCCGGGTACGGGATTCGAATGGGTTCCCTGCCCTTCCTCCCGAAACCGTTTGATCCCTCCGCCCTTGTGTCACTGGTAAAGAGCACGCTGGGGGCACCGGCCCCGACCCCCGAATCACTGCAGAAGGACCATTCGCCCGGCGTCAAGGGAGCCGACGAGTGGTTCGATTGACGCTTGCGAGTTCTCCCCTTCGGGCGCATCCACCGACGATAGGCCAATAAAAAAGGGTGCCATGAGTCCATGGCACCCTTCCGACACTTCGATTATCGACTCGATGTTACCAGCGATCGCGCTTTCCGCCGGGACCACGTCCCCCACCGCCACCGAAACCACCGCGGCCGCCGCCGCCGCCGCTGCGAGGTTCTTGCGGACGTGCTTCATTGACCGTCAAGGTCCGGCCGCCCATATCTGAGCCGTTGAGCGCTGAGATCGCAGCTTGAGCCTCGGAATCCGAGGACATCTCCACGAACCCAAAGCCCCGGGATTGCCCCGTGAACTTGTCCGTGATGATCCGCGCAGAAGCCACCGCGCCGTGCGCACCAAACAAATCGCTCAACTGCTGCTCGGTCGCCGAATAGGGCAACCCACCGACGTAAATCTTCGAACCCATGTGGGGTTCCTCCTTTGAATGTGACATTGTCTTGAACACGAGGAACGGGGAAGGAGCGGGCCGAAGACGCGAGACATGCGGC
>DASVBB010000122.1:0-9462 GCA_036376045.1 Nitrospira sp. | reverse complement strand
CGTGTCCGGCCCCATCAGGTCGAGACGCATCCGGATGCCAAGACGGAATTGCTCCTTGTCGAGGAGGTCGGTGCGTTTTTTTCCAATGCTGTCAAAAAGGAACTGCTCAAGTCCGGGTACACGCTGAGCGATTCGTCGGATCGCGTTCTGTCAGGAACGCTGACCCGGTTCTATCTCGATTGGAGCAGTGATCAGATGGATCGATCGTTTCAGTTAGGTGTGGACTATACGGTGAGTCGGAATAACGAAGCTCTGTTTACCTGGCGGTGTTCCTCGGTCCAGAAAGGTCCTAATCAAATGGGCAGGGATGGTCCGCTGATTCGGAAAGGCATTGCCGACTGTGCCCAGCGGTTTCTCGAAACGGCGCAACAGGCGCACGTATTGTGACGGCGATTGTGGAAGGGCCGCATGGCTCTATGGTACGGTTTTCTTCCTCATTGGCATGACAGAGGAGCAGCGTATGCAGAGATCTTCTCCCCGATGGTCAATGGTACTTCCCGCTCTCGTGTGCCTCGTTGTGAGCTACGGCTGTCAAGCTCCTGAACGGTCGGAACCGACTCAGTGGGTGCAGGTACCCATTGCCGATGTGGCAGACGTCGCGGGGAAGTGGGATGGGCTGATGCGCCGTATTCCGCCTGATCGACGGGATGATTGGGTGACCGTGGCCATTGCGCCGGATGGACGGTACGAATTCAGCAGCCTGCGCACCATCGGTATCTTTACCGGACACGGCGAATTTGCCCTCAACGACGGGAAATTGTCCTCGAAGTCCGAGCGCGGAACCGTCGAGGCAGCCCTCTATCAAGCCGGAGGCCTACGGATGCTGAAGGCCAAAGGCCGCGCCGCCGATGGCACGGAGTACACGGCTGAGGTCAAACCCGCCAAATGAAACCACGTCAAATGATCGCACTTTTCTGGAGAACGACCATGATGATTCGCGTTCTGTCTCTAGTTCACATGCGTGCGAAGCACGTTGCCTTGCTGACGCTGCTGGCAGCGACAAGCGTTGCTTGCTCGATTAATCCCGTGAGCAAGATGCCGGAGGTCACCCTTCTCACCGTCGAACAGGAGAAGAAGATCGGTGAAGAGGAAGCCAAGAAGGTTGACCAACAAATGGGTCTGCTCGGCGACGAGGCGTTGACGGGATATGTCAATGCTGTGGGCCAACGGCTCGCCAAGGAATCTCCACGCCAGGATGTCCCGTATCAATTTCATGTCGTCGACATGACTGAGCCGAATGCCTTCGCCCTCCCCGGTGGATACGTCTACGTCACCCGCGGCTTGCTGGCATTAGTGAATACGGAGGATGAACTGGCAGGGGTCGTCGGGCACGAAATCGGACACGTCGCTGCACGGCATACCGTGCAACGAGTGTCCCGCCAGGGGCCGTTCGCGCTCATCACTAATCTGGTGTCCGGTGTGACCGGATTTTTTGTCCCGATCGTCGGCGATATTGTGGGCGGCGTGGGTAACTTTGCCCAGAGCCTCGTCTTCTCTCCCTATAGTCGATCGCAGGAAAGTCAGGCCGATGAAGTGGGGCAGGACATTGCCGCCAAAGCCGGCTGGAATCCCGCTGGATTGGCGATATTTTTGGACACCTTGGGACGCGAAGAAGCACTCTTGAGCGATGGTCCGCGCAAGCCGAGCTTCTTCGATTCACACCCCGCGACGCCTGATCGGGTCAAACACACGACCAAGCATGCAAAGGAACTGAAGCAGGCGTCACGTGAGCCGATTTCGGCGAACCGGGGCGAATTCCTCGCCAGACTCGACGGACTCGTAGTGGGACAGAGTGCCGCCAACGGCATTGTCCAGGGATCGATCTACCGCCATCCTGACCTGAATTTTGTCATCGAGTTTCCGGCATCCTGGAATGTGGACAACACGCCGGTCCAGTTGGCCTCGGCACCAAAAGACGGAGACAAAGCCGTCGTTCTGCGTGCTGTGGCCAAGGGCAATGATCCACTGGATGGCGTCCGTGCGTTGGAAAAGGCGAGCAAAGCGTCTCTCATGTCTAAAACGCAAACGGTGACGATTAACGGACTTCCGGCCGCCAAGACGCAGGTCGGCGACTCCCGGGTGACCGTCGATCTGACCTGGATTGCCTACGGCGGCATGGTGTACCAGATTGCGGGCCTCGCGGAGACGAAGAATTTTGACGCCGTCCGTCCGACGTTCCAGAGTGTCGTTCAAAGCTTTCGTCCGCTGTCCTCCGATGAGCGCAACAGCATCCGTGAAAAGCGGCTTCGCCTCGTGAAGGCGCACGCAGGAGAAACGGTGGAGGCCTTGACCACCCGCTCGGGCTCCGCCTGGAAGGCCAGCCAGGTGGCCGTGGCCAATGGCCTTCAGGGAACGGAAGTGCTTCAGGAAGGTCAGGTAATCAAAATCACCGTCGCAGAGCCGTACGCCGGAAAGCAGGCACGATAATGTCGTCGTCCGTACCGCCGGCATCTTCATCCGGCCCCGCCGGGACGCGCAGGCGGTTTTTTGAATGGGTGATCAAGGCATCGGCCGGATTTATCGGCGTGAGCCTGGCAGTTCCATTGGTCGGGTATCTCATCGCACCCGCGTTCAAGCGGCGGGCACTGGCCTGGGTGGATGTTGGGGCGTCGGACGAGCTTGCCACAGGCGTTCCCACGCAATTGGAATATGTCGCCACTCTGCAAGACGGCTATCACGAAAGCAAAACCCAAAAAGCCGTGTGGGCGGTGAAGCAAGCCAATGGTGACGTGACGGTGTTTTCTCCGATGTGTACGCATCTGGGCTGCGGCTATCACTGGGATGGAGGATCACAGCAGTTCAAGTGTCCCTGTCATGGAAGTGTGTTTGACGTCTCGGGACGTGTGGTTGGAGGGCCGGCGCCACGCCCGCTGGACGCCTTACCCTCCAAAGTGGACAAGGGTCGTCTTCTCGTGACGTACAAGGAATACAAGTCCGGCGTGGCAAAACAAATTGAACTGTAGCCGTGCGACCGGGCCTCTCATGTCTCTGGCGAGGAAGGAACCATCCATGCACACGATTCGGGGAACCAGGCAAGTACGGACACTGATATTCGCGCTGGCCATGACCTCGACCATCGTGACGACGGCGTATGCGGCTGCAACCCCCGCGAACAGTCCGAAGGCCAAGAGTAGTTCGACGCAGAGCAAGGGAGCTGCCGCAGGCGGTGCAACCCTTCCGGCCGTGCTGACCGATGCTCCGTTGGTCCCGCCGCCCATCACACGTCGCACTCCCGCGAAGGTCCTGGTCGAATTGGAGGTGAGCGAAGTCAACCTGCCTATGGCTGATGGCGTCGATTACACGTTCTGGACGTTTGGTGGGAAGGTTCCTGGGAAATTCATCCGGGTGCGACAGGGCGATACGGTCGAGTTTCACCTCATGAACCATCCCGAGAGCCGGTTCCCTCATAACATTGATCTCCATGCGGTGACCGGCCCCGGCGGTGGAGCGGCCAGCAGCAATACTGCGCCGGGTCGCCGCACCCAGTTCACGTTCAAGGCACTGAATCCGGGTCTGTACGTCTATCATTGCGCGACGGCGCCGGTCGGCGAGCACGTCGCCAACGGCATGTACGGTCTGATCCTGGTCGAGCCCCAAGGAGGATTGGCTCCCGTGGACCGCGAGTACTATGTGATGCAGAGCGATTTTTATACGAAGGGGTCGCATCACGAGAAGGGACATCAGCCTTTCGATATGGAGAAAGCGATCGATGAACGTCCCACCTACGTCGTTTTTAACGGTGCGGAAGGGTCGTTGTTGGGCGAGAGGGCGCTGAAGGCCAAGGTCGGGGAGCGTGTCCGTCTCTTCGTAGGCAACGGCGGACCGAATCTGGTCTCCAGCTTCCATGTGATCGGCGAGATCTTCGACCGTGTCTATGCGGAAGCGGGAACCCGCTACTCGGAACACATTCAAACCACGCTGGTACCGGCCGGTGGTGCCGCCATTGTGGAGTTCAAAGTGGAGGTTCCCGGTTCTTACAAGCTCGTGGACCATTCGATTTTACGCGCGTTCAACAAAGGTGCACTCGGGGAGCTGAAGGTTGAAGGTGCGGAGGCCAAGGCGACGTATTCGGGAAGGCAGGCCGAGTCGGAGTATCAGGCGAAGGGCGCGCCGGCCGCTCATGTCCCAAGCCCCGTGACGCAGACGTCCAGCCCAGGAGGACAGCGTGTGTATCAAACGTATTGCATGGGGTGTCATCAAGCCGAGGGGCAGGGGATTCCAGGAACGTTTCCTCCGCTTGCGAAGTCGGATTTCCTCATGGCCGACACCGGACGTGCAATCGAAACCGTGTTAAACGGATTGACTGGACCGCTCGAGGTGAACGGACAACAGTATCACGGGACGATGCCGCCCATGGGGCATTTGAAGGATGACGACATCGCGGAGGTCCTGAGCTACATCCGGAGTGCATGGGGGAATGCAGGGCCGCCTGTATCAGCGGCCGAAGTGGCGAGTGTCCGTGCGAAGACGTCCCATTAACGAGGAGCGGCCTGATGCGACATGTGCTCTACGCCATGCTGTGCGCGAGTGTGCTGGGAATGTTTCCGGGAGCCATTCGTTCGGTCGATGCCGCCGATCCGGCGAAGGGGAAGCTGCTCTACGAAAAGCACTGCATGGTCTGTCACGGTTCCCAGGGAAAAGGCGACGGACCGACCGGGAGAATGCTCAAGCCGCCAGCTGCCGATTTCACGAGCACCGCAAGCAAGAAAAAGTCGGAGGCCGAGCTCACGCAGATCATTGACAACGGAAAACCCGGCACTGCGATGGGGCCATGGAAAGGGCAGCTCTCACCGGCCGACTTGAGTGATCTGCTCGGCTACGTGATGACATTGAGAAACTCGTGACCAGCGCTGTGGAGCGATAGTATGGCTTCCCGCTTCTATGCCTGGCTCGATAGCCGGCTGAAACTCGCGCCTCTCGAAGAGACGTTGCTCAATGAGCCGATTCCCGGCGGCGCGAGCTGGATCTACGTGTTCGGCTCAGCCACGCTCTTTCTTTTCGTTCTTCAAGCGGTCACCGGCATGTTCCTGGCGGTGTATTACGCACCGACGCCGGATCATGCCTACGACAGTGTGCAATACATTGAACAGCAGGTCTCGTTTGGCTGGTTTGTCCGCGGTCTTCACCACTGGGGCGCGTCCGGGATGGTGATCGCGGTCGGCCTTCACATGCTCCAAGTGTTCCTCTACGGTGCGTTCAAGCCGCCGCGCGAAATGATGTGGATGGTCGGCGTGGTGCTGTTTTTGCTGGTGATGGCGTTCGCCTTTACAGGCTATCTCCTTCCCTGGGATCAAACTGCCTACTGGGCGACCCAGGTGGGGATCAACATGGTGGGGACGGTTCCCCTGGTCGGCGATTTCTTTGTCAGGGTCATGCGCGGCGGAGAGACGCTTGGTGCGCTGACGCTCTCGCGATTTTTTGCGGTGCACGTGCTGTTTCTTCCCGCCCTGATCGTCTCAGGCATCCTCCTGCATCTGTTCATCCTCCGGCGAGTGGGACCGGCCGGCCCCTGGGACGAGCACAAAGCGGCAGCTGTCAGTGAGCCGTTCCATCCGCGGCAAGTCTTCATGGATGCGATCGTGATGGTGTGCGTGTTTCTTGTTCTCGTGTTCTTGGCGACGTTCGTGCCGTTTCCGCTGGCTGACAAGGCCAACCCGTCGGATACCAGTTTTGTCCCCATCCCGGAGTGGTATTTTCTCTTCTATTATGAGTTGTTGAAGCATATCCATGGTCCGTTGGAACCGTTAGCGACCTGGGTGTTGCCGGCCATCGTGATTGTAGTGATGCTGTTGTGGCCGTTTTTAGACAGGCAGAAAACCGTGCGTGCTCCGGCATCCCGCCCTATGGGCATGGCCGTCGGGGTCGTGTTCTTGATCACGGTATTCTCTCTCCTGGGCATCTCCTTGAAGAGTCTGTATGGAATGAAGCGGACCGACCCGGGGATTGCGCACGGTCAGACGCTATTCGTTAACCTCGGTTGCGCCGGATGTCACCGTGTTCACGGCAATGGAGGAGCGATCGGCCCGGACCTTTCCTACGTAGGGGACGCAAGGCCGGATCGGGAATGGCACATCAAGCACTTCCATGATCCGCAGTCGGTGTCGCCGGGCTCGATCATGCCGAAGTTTCCTCTGACGGACGCGGAGCTCCAAGACCTGACGAGCTACATGCTCAGTCTCAAGCGGGCCACATAACAGCGGTAAACTAAGCCCTACCTTGACGATGTCGGGAGGGCAATTGTATAAGAAACACCCCTTCCTCTATTGCCGGAGCGCTTATGGTCCTTGCCCGCAAAAGCCGTCTCCTGGCTCGGTCAGCGGCCTCGATTCTGTGCGTCATCCTCACATTGACGCTTGTTCACTGTAAGGGCGAAACGGCGTCCGCTCCTCCCCCTCCTTTGGTCCAAGTTGAAGTCGCCGATGTGATCCAAAAGGATGTCCCCATTCAGATGGAATGGGTTGGGACCACCGATGGCTCTAACAATGCGCTCATTCGAGCGCAGGTGAGCGGCTATCTCATGAAACGGCCCTATACAGAAGGGTCGTTCGTGAAAAAAGGCGACCTCTTGTTCGAACTCGACCGGAGCAAATTCCAAACGGTCCTCGATCAGGCGTTGGGTGATCAGGCGAAAGCCCAAGCGCAATTCACGAAAAGCAAGCAGGATGTCGATCGCGATACGCCGCTTGCCAAAGAAGGTGCCATCAGCCAGAAGGAACTGGATGATTCGATCCAGCAGCATGCTGGTGCGAAGGGGGCCCTTGCTACGGCAAAGGCAGCCGTGGAGCAGGCGAAGCTCAATCTTTCCTGGACGAAAATCGCGGCTCCGATAGACGGCGTCGTGGGCATCTCAAAAGCTCAGATCGGTGATCTCATCGATGTCAACACCGAATTGACGTCCATTTCGACGCTGGATCCGATCAGGGTCTACTTTCCTGTGAGTGAACAGGAATACTTCGATGCTGCGGAAAAGATTCAACAAGGTTACAAGGACCAGAAAGAGGGAAAGGAGTACAGCTTAGCACTTCTCGAGCTCGTCTTAGGCGGGGAGAAGGTGTATCCACATAAAGGACAATTCCATCTTGTCGACCGTCAGGTCGATACGAAGACGGGGACCATACGCGTGGCGGCACTGTTTCCCAATCCCAACAATCTGCTGAGGCCAGGGCAATTCGCCAGAGTTCGTGCGGTGACGAAGATGAAAGAGAAGGCCATCTTGATTCCTCAGCGCGCAGTCACGGAGATGCAAGGCAGCTACCAGGCTGCTGTCATCACACCGGAGAACAAGGTGGATATCCGTCCGATCAAGGTCGGTCAACGCTCAGGCAGTTTGTGGATCATCGACCAGGGACTCAAGCCTGGCGAGCGTGTTGTGGTCGAAGGGCTGCAAAAGGTCAAAGCCGGTATGACGGTTGATCCCAAACCGTTCCAAGAGCAACAGCCAGAGCAGAAAATCGGATGATGTTGTCGCTGATCTGATCGTTTCCACTGCCTGTCACGTAATCCTTCATTCCTATGGCGAAATTCTTCATCAATCGGCCGATTGTTGCCATGGTGATTTCGATCATCATGGTGATCCTCGGCGTGATTGCGATGGTACAGCTTCCAATCGCGATGTTTCCGAACATCGCGCCGCCGGAAATCCTGCTGCAAGCCACTTACGTCGGAGCTGACGCCGTCACACTGGAAAAATCGGTTGCCACTCCCATCGAGCAGTTGATGAGCGGAGTGGACAACATGATCTACATGTATTCGGTCAACGCGAATAACGGCCAGATGTCATTGCGGGTCGACTTCGACATCAACACGAGACCCAACGACGATCAAATTCTGGCCCAGATGCGCTATACCCAGGCGGAATCCCAGCTGCCTGCCGACGTCAAGAATTTCGGCGTCACCATTAAAAAGGCCACGACCAGCCCCCTCGCGCTGTTCTCCCTCTATTCACCGAACGGTACGTACGACGCCACCTTCCTGGCGAACTATGGCTACGTGAACATCAACGATCCCATGACCCGGGTGCCTGGGATCGGACAGGTGCAGATCTTCGGAGCCGGGCAATATGCGATGCGCTTCTGGGTCCGGCCTGATCACCTCGCCAAATTGGGTATCACGGTGACGGAGATCACGAACGCCATCAAGGCGCAAAACACGGTCAATCCGGCAGGGCAGGTCGGTGCCGAACCGGTGCCTCCTGGGCAGGAGTTTACGTATAGCGTGCGTGCTCAGGGCCGTCTCGAGACGGAAGAGGAATTCGGGAATATCGTGATCCGTGCCAATCAGGACGGATCGATGGTCCGGTTAAAAGATGTGGCCCGGATTGAGCTCGGCGCACAGATGTACAACATCATCGGCAGAATGAACGGCAAACCCGCCGCACTCATCGCCATTTATCAGCTTCCAGGCTCCAATGCGATTCAAACCATGGATGCGGCCACCAAGCTGATGGAGGAGATGAAAGCGCAGTTCCCGCCCGATCTCGACTACGTCACGGCGCTCGACACCACCCAGGCGGTGCGGGAAGGCATCAGCGAGATCGTGCATACGCTCTTCGAAGCCCTCGTCCTCGTCATCATCGTGGTCTATATTTTCCTGCAGGGGTGGCGCGCGACGCTGATCCCGCTGCTGGCCGTGCCCGTCTCGCTGGTGGGTACATTCACGCTGTTTCCGTTGCTCGGGTTTTCCATCAACACCCTGTCGCTGTTCGGCCTCGTGCTGGCCATCGGTCTCGTGGTCGACGATGCCATTGTCGTCGTCGAGGCGGTCGAGCATCACATCGAACACGGGATGTCCCCCAAAGAGGCCAGCCTCAAGGCGATGGAAGAGGTTTCAGGGCCGGTCATTGCGATCGCCCTCATCCTCGCGGCGGTGTTCGTGCCGACGGCATTTATCCCAGGAATTACGGGACGTCTCTATCAGCAGTTCGCAGTCACGATTGCGCTCTCGGTAGTGATCTCTGCCTTCAACGCGCTCACGTTAAGTCCAGCCCTCTCGGCGCTCTTATTGCGGCAGAGGAAGCCGGCACGAGGACCGCTCGGTCTTTTCTTCGGCTGGTTCAACAAATGGTTCGGACGCGCGACCGATGGGTATGTGAACATTTGCGGCCACCTCATTCGAAAAGCCGGGCGCTCGATGGTATTTCTCCTCGTGGTGACGATTGTCGCAGGCTGGCTCGGTATGCAATTGCCGAGCGGTTTTCTTCCGATGGAAGACCAGGGGTATGTCTATCTGAATGTGCAGCTTCCAGAGGCCTCGTCGCTCCAGCGCACTGATGAAGTCTGCAGGAAGATCGAGGCGATCCTCCAATCGACACCCGGCATCAAGTATGCCTCGGCGATCGTCGGATTCAGTCTCTTGAGCACGGTGAGCACGACCTACAATGCGTTTTTCTTTGTCACGCTCGCGCCTTGGGAAGAACGTAAAAAGCCTGACGAACAGCTCATGGCTATTTTCAAAATCGTGACC
>DASVBB010000198.1:0-5376 GCA_036376045.1 Nitrospira sp. | reverse complement strand
TGTACGTGCGCGGGTGGGATTTCTCCGGAGGCAACGACGAGGCTTGGGAATCGTCGACCGATCCGGCCTATGTGCCGATGATTCCCGAGGGTCTCCACGGAGAATTCCAGGCCCATTAATCGTGCGCTTCATCCCTATTTCGGAATTTTCAGCGGGGTTTTGAGCCTCGGTCGTCTCACTTCCTCCATATATTCACGTGCTTCCATCGATTCGTAACCTTTTCCCTCTCCCCGCGACTAGGGAGCAGAAGAGAAGGCAGTCACCTCGACCCATGTTAAAGGAGGCACCGATGAGAACACGTCTCGTACTCGGTTGCATTATCGCCGTCGGCACTGCACTACTTGCGGCCCCGACCGCGTGGGCCGACGGTGGATCTCGTTGCGGCAAAGGCCACACGATGTCGCATCATGGCCGGGGACACAGCGCCTCCGGGCATATGCTCCGGCATCTCCTGTCTCATCAACAGGAGATCGGCCTGAACGAGGAGCAGGTCGCCAAGCTCAGGACCGTGGCACTGGATGCGGACCGCGCCGGGATACGCGCGTCGGCCGACCGGCTGGTCAGCGAGCGAGAGCTTCGCGCGATGATGTGGGATGCCAAGACGGACATGCCGGCGATCGAAGCGAAGGTAAAGGAGGCAGAATCGTTCGAGGCCAATGTCCGGATCATTGGGATACGGGCCAAACGCGACATGATGGCCGTGCTGACTCCTGAGCAGCAGACGAAGTTCAAGGCGTTAGGCTACGGACACCGTCATCGCGACGGCGGGACGCGTGCCGATGCCGAATCGTCACAAGGAAGCGACCGCCAGGAGTCGGAGACGGCGACGCCGGCCGGCTGAGCCCAATTCGCATTCGCTCGATTGACCCACGGTGGTATCATGAGCCCCGTTGCCGTACTGAACTTCACTGAGAGCGGGATCATTCCGGGAATTCATCTGTCGATGGCCGATGACTCGTTATCCGTGGGCAAGCCTTCACGCGAGGAGAGCGAACTTGTCCGTCGCATCAGACAGGGCGAAACCGATCGATTCGCCGAGTTGATCGAACGACACCAACGCCACGTCGGCCGCATCGTCGGCCGGCGTGTGCCGCCCGACCGGGTGCAGGAGCTCGTGCATGACGTGTTCGTCAAAGCCTATGTCAGCCTGGCACAGTTCTCGGACTCGGTGCCGTTTGAGCATTGGTTGGCCGGCATTGCGGTGCGGACCTGTTACGACTATTGGAGAGATCGATCTCGTCACGAGGTGCCCGTCAGCGCCCTCAGCGACGAGCATCAACGCTGGACCGAGCAGACGCTGTCCGCCCAGTCCGACAGTCAGTTCCGTGATGAGTCCGCCAAACGCGAGGCGGCAGAGGTCCTGGAATGGGCGATGCGGCACCTGTCGCCTGAAAATCGCGCCGTGCTGACACTCGTCCATCTCGACGGCTATTCGGTGCGTGAAGCGGCGCAATTGCTGGGGTGGAGTCAGATCAATGTGAAGGTTCGCGCGCACCGGGCGCGACAGGCGCTGCGCGCATTGTTACGCGACACGTTCGCGGGGAGATCCCATGACCCATCAAGATGACGAACGGATCAACGCTCTTGAACGCGCATTGATCGAGGGGTATCGGTCACGGTTCGATAGGTCTACGGTTGATGTGACGCAGTCCGTGATGCGCGAGATCCGCCGGTCCGTTGGGGAACGAAGCCGGTGGGCGCCCGCAGCCGTGCTGGATCAATTGGTGTGGCGCACCGCAACGATCACAGCGGCGGTCGTGCTGATGGCGACCGTGCTGACCGTCGGCCTCTTACGGACGCCGGGCGGGGACAATCCCGCGCTGGTCGTCGAAGAGTTTGAGTCTGTTCCCCTGTTCGAGGATTAGCATGTGGAGGAACCCATGACGTCGCGATTGAAATTGTGGGGCGGCCTGATCGTCCTCTTTGGCGCCGGAGCGCTCAGCGGAGTCGTGGCGGACTCGATGTTCCTGCATGCGGAACCGACGCCCCGCGACGACCATGGGCCGGCCGCCCGCCACGAACGCATCATGAAGCGGCTCACCGAAGGTCTTGCGTTGACCGCCCAGCAACAGGCGGAGATCGAGCCCATCGTCTCGCGTGCCCATGTGTCGCTGCTGGAGCTGAGATTCGCACATCAATCCGAAGTGGAGCGGATTCTGGCTCGAGGCATCGGCGAACTCAACGGCAAGCTTTCGCCGGCCCAGCAGACCGAGTTGGACCATATGTATAAGGGGCTGGAGCGACGCTGGCAGGTATCGCGCGACTATCTGGAGGCGCAAAAACGCAAGTTGGCGCCGCAGTAATGCTGCAGCCGGATCGGGAAGACAGGATGTCTGATTCCACTCATTTTGCGACGACGGTGAAACGAGGATTGTTTGGACTGGCGGCGGCAGGCCTGCTGGCGTTGGCCGGCTATGCCCTGCTGGCCAAATCGGGCGATGAGTCATCGCGGGCGGGACAACCACCGGCCGGCGCACGCTCGGTGCCGGTGCTGGCGGCGTCGGCACGCATCGGAGACATCGGCATGTATCTCAATGGCCTGGGTTCCGTCATCCCGCTGAACACCGTCAACGTCAAGAGTCGGGTGGACGGACAACTGATGAAGGTCCTGTTCCAGGAAGGACAGGTCGTTCAGAGCGGAGAGCTCCTGGCGCAGATCGATCCACGGCCATTCGAAGTGCAGTTGATTCAAGCGGAAGGGCAAATGGCGCGCGATGTCGCGCAATTGAAAAACGCCAAGCTGGACTATGAACGCTATAAAGGGCTGTACGAACAAGGCTACGTTCCGAAGCAGCAATTGGACACGCAGCAGGCCATGGTCCGGCAATCGGAAGGCATCGTCAAAGCCGACCAAGGCCAGATCGACAATGTGAAACTGCAGTTGGTGTACAGCCGGATTACCGCCCCGATCAGTGGTCGCATCGGTCTGCGGCTGGTGGATCCCGGCAATATGGTGCGCGCGAACGACACCAGCGGCCTGCTCGTGATCACCCAACTCACCCCGATTACCGTCGTCTTCACGATTCCCGAGGACAATCTGCCGGCGGTGCTCGAGCGGCTGAAAGCCGGGCAGCAGTTGACCGTCGACGCCTTCGACCGGGAACAGAAGAACAAACTCGCGACCGGCACGCTGCTGACAGTGGACAATCAGATCGATCCGAATACGGGGACCGTGCGGCTCAAAGCCGTGTTTCCGAACGATGACGGCGCCCTCTTTCCCAATCAGTTCGTGAATGCCCGGCTCCTGCTTGAAGTCAAACGCGGCATGACTCTTGTGCCTTCGGCGGCGGTCCAGCGCGGAGCCAAGGGCACCTTCGTCTATGTGGTGAAAGAGGATAAGACGGTCGCCGTCCGGCCTGTGACCGTCGGGGTGACGCACGGGGACGACGCCTCCATCAGTTCCGGCCTTGCGCCGGAAGAACTCGTCGTCGTGGACGGAACCGAGAAATTGCGCGAAGGCAGCAAGGTCGAAGTGCGAAGCCGGAATGAGAAGCCCGCCCAGGCCGGAACGGCACCTCCCGCCGACTCGCCGCCTCCGGAGAAGCGCCCGTGAACCCGTCACGCCTGTTCATCATGCGGCCGGTGGCGACCGCGTTGACGATGGTCGCCATTCTTTTGGCCGGGGCCATCGCCTACCGCCAGTTGCCCGTCTCCGCACTCCCTCAGATCGATTACCCCACGATTCAAGTCCTGACGTTCTATCCGGGCGCGAGCCCCGACGTGATGGCGTCATCCGTCACGGCTCCGCTCGAGCGGCAATTCGGGCAGATGCCAGGATTGAATCAGATGACGTCCACGAGCTCCAGCGGCAGTTCAGTCGTGACATTGCAATTCAGCCTGGACTTGAGCCTCGACGTGGCCGAACAGCAAGTCCAGGCTGGCATCAATTCGGCATCGACGTTTCTTCCGCGTGATCTTCCTGCCCCCCCCTTCTACAACAAGGTGAATCCAGCCGATGCACCAATCCTGACCTTGGCGCTGACGTCGGCGACGTTGCCGTTGCCACAAGTCGAGGATTTCGCTGAAACCAGGTTTGCGCAGAAAATCTCGCAACTTTCGGGCGTCGGCCTGGTCAGTATCAGCGGAGGCCAGCGTCCGGCCGTGCGAATTCGCGCCAATCCACGTGCCCTCTCGGCCTATGGACTCACGCTTGAGGATCTGCGGACGACCGTGGCTGCGGCCAACGTCAACCAGGCGAAAGGCGCCTTCGACGGTCCCAGGCGGGCTTCCATTATCAATGCCACTGATCAATTGCTCTCAAGCCGCGAATACGAGCCGCTGATCATCGCCTATCGGAACGGCGGCCCTGTGCACATCTCCGACGTGGCGGAGGTCGCAGACGACGTGGAGAACGTGAGACAAGCGGCCTGGATGAATGAGACGCAGGCCGTGCTTGTGAACATTCAGCGCCAGCCGGGTGCCAACGTCATCGAAGTGGCCGACCGCATCAAGAAGCTTCTGCCCCAACTGCAGAGTGCATTGCCATCGTCCGTACAGGTCACGGTGTTGACCGACCGCACGACGTCTATCCGTGCCTCGGTGCACGATGTCCAATTCGAGCTGATCCTGGCCGTTGCGCTCGTCATCATGGTGATTTTTTTGTTTCTCCGGACCCTATCGGCAACCGTCATTCCAGCCGCGGCGGTGCCGTTATCTCTCGTGGGGACGTTCGGCACGATGTATCTGATGGGGTTCAGCCTCAACAATTTGACCTTGATGGCGTTGACCATTTCGACTGGGTTCGTCGTCGACGATGCGATTGTGATGATCGAGAACATTTCGCGCTATATCGAACGTGGCGAGTCGCCGCTTCAGGCGGCGCTCAAGGGGTCCCAACAGATCGCGTTCACGATCCTTTCGCTGTCCATCTCGCTCATTGCGGTGTTGATCCCGCTATTGTTCATGGGCGACGTCGTTGGACGGTTGTTCCGGGAGTTCGCGGTGACGCTGAGCATGACCATCGTGATCTCGGCGATCGTCTCACTGACGTTGACGCCCATGATGTGCGCCCGCCTGGTCCGATACCGACGGGAGACGGAGCAGAACGCCTTCTACCGGTGGTCTCAGACGATGTTCGATCGAACGATTGCCGCCTACGGCAGATCGCTGCGCTGGGTGCTGAAGCATCAAACGGCCACGCTCATGGTGGCGTTCGTCACGCTGGTGTTCACCGTCTTTCTGTATGTGGTGATCCCGAAGGGCTTCTTCCCCTTGCAGGACACAGGGATGATTCTGGGCATTTCCGAAGCCTCTCAATCGATCTCGTTTCCCGCAATGGCTGAGCGCCAACAGGCCCTTGCCAAAGCGGTCCTCGCCGATCCTGCCGTCTCCAGTCTGTCTTCCTTCATTGGTGTGGACGGCACCAACACCACGCTC
>DASVBB010000117.1:0-36646 GCA_036376045.1 Nitrospira sp. | reverse complement strand
ACGCGCCAAGACGCGCCCTTCCACAGTTCGTTCTCACGTCGCTCCTCCCCTGCGACGTACATGCAAAGGGTACGTCTCGGGGCTTTGCTCGTTGCGGCCTTATCGGAGTCAGCGCGTCCGGCGCGCTGGGGTTGGGCGGGTGAGATGACAACTTGTTTGAGCAGGCTGCCAACAACCCCTCTCCCAATTCAAATTTTCGTTGCTCAAACGCCTCGAATTCCGCACAGTAAATGCATGAGTCCTCTCGGCAAGGTCCAGTCGTTGCTCGCCAAGCCCTTCATGCCCGCGGTGTTCTTCTTTTCAGGTGTGACCTACGATACGCTGACCCTGACCCGAATCGACCGGCTACAGGACAATCTGTTGTTGCTGCTGTACCTTTTGGTGCTCGGCGTGCTGATCGTCCTGACGGGCAGGCTGGGTATCGAGCCGCCTCCCGACCCTGACCAGTTGACGGCGCTTTCGCCCGTCACGCGATGGCTCCTCCACAGCCGGCCCTATTACCCCATGGCCAGTCAGTTCCTGATGGGCGGCCTCTTCAGCGCATATGCCGTGTTCTATTCGCGCAGCGCGACGCTGACCAGTACGGCGGTGTTCTTCGGCGTGCTGGTGCTCCTGCTCGTCGGGAATGAGTTCCTGCGTGACCGCTTGTCGAACCTTCGGCTGCTGATCAGCCTGTATGCGCTCGTCTGCTTCGGGTTTTTCACGTTCTTCCTGCCGGTCATGAGCGGATACATGAATGTGCTGGTGTTTCTCTCAGGCGCGGCCCTGAGTGTGGCGGTGACGTTTCGCGTCGTGCAACTCATCTATCGCAACAATCCGGATCGGTCGAGGCGGGAGGCGTTCGGTGTCACGGTGCCGGCCTTCGCCCTGATTAGTCTCCTGGTTGGCTTTTATTTCCTCAACTGGATTCCTCCCGTCCCGCTCTCCATGAAGTTCGGGGGGATTTATCACGAAGTCAAGAAATCGGACGACCGGTTCGAATTGTCGTTCGAACGGAAGTGGTATCAAGTCTGGAAACGATCGGATACGACGTTTCCGGCTCACGAGCCGATCTACTGCTTTACCGCCGTCTTCGCGCCGGTCGCACTGAATACCACCGTCTACCACCATTGGTATTTTCGGTCGCATCAGAACAAGCCGTTCATCCACGCCGACAGAATTCCCGTAAAAATCTCGGGCGGCCGCGAAGCCGGCTACCGGGCGTATACGTTCAAGCAGCAGCTCGATGCCGGCGACTGGCGCATAGACCTAGAAGCCGAGGACGGACGTATTATTGGACGGGTCTCGGTCACCGTGGAAAGCCGAGATGATGCCCAGCCTCCATTGACGACGATCTGGTACTGAAGCCTCACCATGGACTTGCGACACCCAAACCAAGAGCGTAAAGTCGCAGGCGCATGTCGCCCCGCTCATTGCCGCCCTGTCCAGGAAGCCCCAATTGTGTGTCGACACTGGCGTCGTCCGACGATGCTCAGCATGCCATTCCAACGTATTCGTACAGAAAGTCGCGGCCTGAGGCGAAAGCAGCGCTCAAGGCGACTATCGCCGACCTGCCGCGAACGAAACTCGTCGAGGAAGAGGAGGCCTACCTCCATTATGAGTTTACGAGCCTGCTCTTACGGTTCGTCGACGACGTGGAATTTCTGCTCGACGACGAGACGAAGACCGTTCACTTCCGCTCGGCCTCCCGCACGGGGTATGGGGATTTCGGCGTGAATCGTCGCCGGATGGAGGACATCCGGTCGCGCGTCGCAGGCAAACTCTAACGGGCAACGCTCACAAAGGCTGGCAGGGGAAGGATCGCGGCATCAATGCCCCTTGTCAGGGGTGGGCGGTCTGGGCCCGCGTCGCGTCGTGTGCTGGAAAATACATTTGGGACAGGTGTAATGGATGAACTGCCCGCTGGCGACCAGTCGTTTCTTCATGGGTACCTTGCACCAGGTGCACAGGCGGTCGGGGATCTCGGAGGAGGGCGCTTCGGAACGGGTTGTCATGGCTCGGGCATTTTCCACGAGCGTCAAGAACCTTGTCAACCGACCACCGTGCGACCATCCCGCAAAAAATTTTCCCTCGCCGTCACGCAGATGAAAAAAATCGTGGTATAGTGCAAAAAATTCCCGCGCGTTTTCACCCACACACAGAAAGGCGGACAGCCCTATGAGCGTCCCGGTAGGTTCCGAAGAGACGATTTTGCCATCGAGTGCCCCAGTGGCTTCCTCAACCATCCCCGTCAAGGAAATGGTTGGTGAAGGGAAGGCCTGGGGATTGTGTACTGCCGTCGACCTGCAAGACTGCCATCCCGACCTGATCCGTGATGCCAATCATATTCGCCGTTATGTCGTAGAGCTCTGCGAGCTTATCGGCATGCAGCGATTTGGGGAATGTCAGGTCGTGGATTTCGGGTCCGGACGGGTCGCAGGCTATTCGATGGTCCAGTTGATCTCGACCTCCTTGATCAGCGGCCACTTTGCCAACGACACCAATAATGCCTATCTCGACATTTTTAGCTGTAAGGGCTATGACCCGGCAGTCGTGGAAGAATTTTCGAAGCAGTTCTTCGGTGCGCGGCGGTCGAGCGCAACTGTCACGCTACGCTATTAGTGAAATAACGGCGCGGGAACGGCTTCTCTGCTGTTCCCGCCACCCAACCATCCTCAGGACTTCCCGAACATGCGAGCGAGCGGGCTAAAAGAGTTTTTCAGGCAGCTGCCGTCAAAGCTCGATGCGGAGGCGGCGGAGGACTTGGATGCGGTGTATCAGTTCGACCTGAGCGGGGCCCAAGGCGGGCAGTATGTCGTGACCATCCGCGAAGGCGCTTGCCAGGTGAAAGAGGGCCGGCATGATGATCCGCACGTGGTCTTGTCGATGGCCGGTGAGGACTGTGTGAAGGTGCTGAACGGTGAACTCAGCGGGCCGGCTGCCGCCATGTCGGGACGAATCAGAATCAGCGGCGACATGGGGTTGGCCATGCAATTAAGAGCACTGTTTCCCGGCATCGGTGAGCAGCTGTAACGTGGCGCGAGCGATCGCGTTCTGCGGCGCCAGCCTCTAATGGTTCGCCGGGACGAGCGGCGTTTCGGCGGGAATCTCCTCCAAATCTGTCGACCCTTCCGCGCGTGCGGGTCGGGGAAAGCGCTCCTCGAGAATCAAATACATCGTGGGCACGAGAAAGAGCGTGAGCAGCGTGGATACGCTGAGTCCGCCGACCACGGCCCTAGCGAGCGGCGCGTTGGTTTCTCCTCCGGTCCCCCATCCAATGGCCATCGGCAGTAATCCAAACACCGTTGCGAGCGAGGTCATGAGAATCGGGCGCAGTCGTGTCCTGGCTCCCTGAATGACAGCATCGCGCAGCGGTAGGCCCTTCCGCCGCAACACGTTCGTGTAGTCGACGAGCAAAACACCGTTGCTGACCACAATGCCGAGCATCATGATGATGCCCATCATGGAAGTGGTCGACAAGGTCGTATTGGTGAGAAACAGCGCCAAGATCACACCGGGAAAGCCCATCGGAACGGAAAACATGATGATGAAGGGGTCGACCAACGATTTGAACTGCGCTGCCATGACCATGTACACGAGGATCAATGCGAGGACGGTCGCGAACAGCAGTCCCGTAAACGTTTCCCGTTGTTGTTGGATCTGACCGGCCAGCCGGATGCTGAAGCCGTTCGGCAATTGGAGTTGCGCGAACCCTGCTTCAAGGTCTTCTGCGATGGCGCCGAGATCCCGGTTCAGCGGATTGGCAGTGATGTGAATGACACGCTGAAAGTATTTTCTGTCGATTTTCACGGGGCCGGCATTTAATTTTAGGGAGGCCACGTTTTTGAGAAGCACCGGCTCTCCGTTTCTGGCCGTCATGAGGATGTTCTCCAAGTCGGTGAGATTCTTCCGGTGCTCCTCCGCCAGCCAAGCGCTGATGTAGTACTCGTTGCCGTTTTGCGGATCGGTATAGATGATCGGATCGGTCTGGCCGTTGCCATTGAGCGAGAACAAAACCGCATTGGCGATATCGGTTTCGCTGATGCCCAGGAGTGCGGCCTTCTCACGATCAACGACAACGTTGACCTCCGGGTAGTTCTCCTCGCGGCTGACTTCGATGTCGGCCAGGCCGTCGATGCGGTGCATCAGGGCCTCCACCTGCCGGATGACATCACGCGCTTTCTCGAAGTCATAGCCGTAAATTTCTACGTCCACGGATTTTTGCGATCCAAAGCTGGTCACGCGTTTCACCAGACCGCCGGGATCGAAGAACATGGCGACGCCGGGGAAGAGCTTAACGATCTTCGGCCGCACATCGTTCATGATCTGGACCTGATTCCGCGTGCGCTTCTCCGGCGAGGTCAGATACACGGAAATCACCGACGTGTGGGGTCCTGTGTTGGGGTTAAACAGGGATGAGCGGCCTTGCGCCAGCACGCCGGTACTGGACACGATGGTTTCCAGTTCGCCGGCAGGAATGTTGGCCTGTAGCACGCGCTCGACTTCGGCGACCTGCTGTTCGGTCTTCTCGACCCGCTGTCCGACCGGTGCGCGCAGCACGATGCGGAATTGGCTCTCGTCGGACACGGGGAGAAATTCGGTGCCGATTTTGGGGATCAGGGCGACGGAGGCAGCGAAGATGGCAAGAATGCCGATGATGAACAGCTTGCGGTGGGCCAGCACCCAGCGAAGGGACTCCTCGAACCCACGGTCCAGAGACTCGTAGCGGGTGCGACTCCAGTCCATGAGGCGGACAAACCAATGGGGCATCGAGCGGTGGGCGTCGTGTTCAGGCTTGAGAAATTTGAAGCACAGTGCCGGCGTGACCGTCCGGGACACGAAAAAGGATGTGAACAGGGCGATGGCGATGGTCAGGGTCAGAGGGATGAGCAAGAGCCTGGCGATCCCAACGACAAAAAAGATCGGCAAAAACACCACCACGGTGGTGACCGTCGACGCAAATATCGGCATGGCCACTTCTCGTGCGGCGTCCAGTATGGCGCTCCACCGGGCGGGGTTGGTATTAAGGTGCCGCTGGATGTTCTCTAATTCGACAATCGAGTCGTCGACCAGGCGGCCGATGCCGAGCGCCAGTCCTCCCAAGGTGAACACATTCAACGTCTGACCGGTGAAGTAGAGGACGATGAACGTCACCATGATGGAAAGGGGAATGGCCACGGAAATGATCAGCGTGCTGGTCAGATTGCGGAGGAAAATCAAAATCACTGCCGCCGCCAGCAGGGATCCGTGCAAGGCTTGCTCGACCAGGTTGCTGATGGATTGACGGATATAGATCGATTGATCGAACGAGATGCCGAGCTGAACGCCCGGCGGAATCCCGACCATTTTCGGCAAGGCCGCGCGCAGCGCGTCCACCACTTCAACCGTGTTGGCGATCGGCTGCTTGTTGACCCGGAGATACACCGCCCGCTTCCCGTCGGTTCGGACCACGTTCGTTTGAATGTCCGAGGAATCGGCCACCGTACCCAGGTCGCGAACCCGAACAGGATTGCCCTGCTGGTTCACCTTCACGATGACATCCTGAATCGGCTCGACCGTGCGGAACTGATTATTGGTGAAGACGTTGTAATCGAGATTGCCGGCCTTGATGTCGCCGGAGGGCAGAATCAGGTTCGCGGCTTTGACGGCCTTTACGACGTCCAGGATCGACAATCCCCGCGCATTGAGCAGTGCCGGATCCAGGTTAATGTTGATCTGGCGGATCTTGCCGCCTTCTACCGTGGCGGCGGCGACGTTGGCAATCTGTTCGATCTGCGGTGCAATGGTGTTGAAGGCGAGGTCATAGAGTGCCCGTTCGTCGAGATCGTCACTGGACACGGTGACGAAGGACACCGGGATATTCGAGACGTCGAATTTGACGATAAATGGCTGGAGAATGCCCGGCGGCAGACTATTCAAGATCTGGGTGATGCGCTGCATCACCTCCATCTGTCCGACGTTGATGTCGGCGCCCCAGTTAAACCAGATCTGAACCGCGCCGATGCCTTGTTTGGCGAAGGATTCGACGTGCTCGACATTCGAGGCCGAACTGACGGCTTTCTCGATGGGATAGACGACGCTCTGCTCAATATCAAGTGGCGGGGCGCCCTTGTAGATGACGCCGACGAAGGCGACTGGCACCTGGATATTGGGGAAGAGGTCAACCGGTAAGCGATTCAGCGATGTTGCGCCGAGGACCACCATGGCCAGCGACAGCATCAGAATGCCGATTCGATTGCGCAGGGCGAGAAGGGTTAGCCACATGCTTCAACACACGCGTCGGATTCATCCCCCGTTGTGCTTCACCGGGTCAAGCGATTCGGTTTGGACCGGGGTCCCGTCGTGCACGAGATCCTTCCCGGATACGATGACCTGCTCCGAGCCGGCGAGACCTTTCGTAATCTCGACCCGGTTTTCGTCACGGACCCCAATTTCGACCGAGATACGCTCGGCTTTTCCCTCGCGGACGATATACACGTACTGCACGTCTTCCAACCGGCTCACCGCATCGATGGGGATCTGCAAGGCGTTCTGGTGTTTCCCCACCAAGACCTCCACCCGTGCAAACATGCCGCCCTTGAGCATGCGGTCTTTGTTGGGCAGGTCGACCTCGACCGTCATCGTGCGAGTCGCGCGGTTCAAGGCATGTACGACACGCGTCACAGTGCCCTCAAACACCCGATCCGGATACGCTTCCGCGCGGATTTCCGCCTTCTGGCCGATCTTCACCAGCGGCACGTCCTTTTCCACCACTTCAATGAGGGTGCGAACGGTTTCGACATCGTGCAGGCTCACGATGCCGCGCGAGGTGGTGGAATTGGCGGTGGCGGCTCCCGTGACGTAGGCGCCGAGATCGAGATTTCGCTCCGCCACATATCCTGCAAATGGCGCGCGGATATATGAATAGGCGAGATTGGTCTCCGCCTGGGCGAGCGCCACCTCCATTTGCTTGACCTGTGCCCGGAGAGACTCTACAGCGGCCACGGCACCGTCCAAGTTTACTTCTGCATTGTCTAAGTCCTGTTGCGAGACGAACTGCTCCTTGATGAGCGCTTGCATGCGGTCAAGCGTCAGCTTGGCATTGCGAACCGACGCCTCCTGTTGCGTCACCTTGGCTTTGGCTGCAGCGACATTCGCCTTGGCCTGGTTGACCGCGTGCAGATAGTCCTGATGATCGATTTCCACGAGCAGGTGGTTGGCCTTTACGAAGTCGCCTTTGTCGACGTAGAGCTTCGCGATGTAGCCGTCCACGCGGGAGAAAATGTTGACCACCTGATTGGGCGTAATGTCCGCCGTATAGGCCAGGCGGATGTCCAGATCCTGTTTCAGCGGCGTCACCGTCCCGACGGTAATGACCCGGGATTTCTTCTGATCTACTTTGGCTCCACTGCTGAGACGAAACACGACGAGCGCGGTGAGAGCAAAGAAGATGATGACCCCCAGCGTGACCAGAGGATGCTGTTTAACCGAATTCATCGGGTCCGTTCCCGCGTCGAATGTTTCATGAGGCCGTTTAAGAACAAGTCGACATAGGTGGCAACCGTTTCCTCGTGGGAGCGATGCATGGACACCCCGAAGATCTCATGGAGGAGGCGATGATGGACGACCATCCCAATGAAGGCGCGGGCGGCGAGCAGCGGGTCCACCTCGCGGAAGGCTCTCTCTCCGATTCTCGTTCCAATATACGTCGCGAGATGGTCATAGAAGACGCGGTGGTGTTTTCCGAAAAACATCTCGGACAATTCATGGCCTTCGAGCGCGCTGAACAAGAGCAATCTCAGCAGGGTGCTATCCACCCCTGGCCGAATCCTGAAGCTGGCGATCAACGTGAACACCCGGCGGTCATCCCGTTTTTTGGCGGCTTCTTCAACCGCGCCGAGCAACTCGTCGACGGTGACTTTTTCGGCGAGGATCGCGCCGTAGAGCGCACGCTTCGTCGGGAAATGTTTGAAGACCAGCGCTTCACTCACACCGGCGGCACGCGCGATCTCCTTCGTCGTGGTCCCATTGAATCCTTTGGCGGCGAAGAGAGAGGCTGCTGCGGCAATGAGACCGGCTTGACGTTGTTGGCTGGTGGACCGCGGTTGTCGTGTCACGGGAGAGTACCAGTGAGTGAGTAATTACTCACCGACGAGCGTAGCATGAACTTCCAGCAGCTGACAACCAAGACGGGATTTGGGGCTAGCGAATGGGATCAGTGATGCAGATTCGACGCCAGAAAGTAGCGCAATCGATTGCGTTCGCGCACATTCATCTTCAGAATTTCTACGCCAAACTGATGACCTCTCGACCAAGCCACCTTGGCGCTGAGGACAAAGAGGGGATCCCGGCCGTCCGGAAGATAGAGGAACAACGTGACCTCCAGTCCCGCCTTGACCGCCACGGTGCCGCGGATGTGCAACCCTTGATTGGAAAGGTCGACCACACTCCCGTCGCCCATGACCAAGTCTTCATGCTCGGCCTGCCCCGAATACATCAGCCGGAAATCGACCGGTAACCGATGTTCGGTCCGCCGCTCGCAGGCGAGATGGGACCTGTGCGGGACTCTCGACGATCGCACTCTTGCGTGTTTCATAGTCTCACCCCTTCTTGGCGCTTGGCCGGTGGAGATGATTCCAGACATAAAACCGCAACTCATTCTGGACTTCCAATTTGGGAGCGATCATTTCAACGCCGAATTTCCGTCCCGACACCCAGGATACCCGGCTCTCGGCGATGCAAATCGGTTCGTCTATGCCGGGGAGATCGATAAAAAGCGATAAATCCATGCCGAGCTTGACGTGGTGGTTGCCGTGGATCCCAATGCCGGATTTTGAAACGTTGCTCACGATGCCGTTGCCAATCAGCATGCGACCGTCGCACATACCCGAGTACATCAAGCTGAATTGTGTTGGAACGCGCTCGGTACCGCGACGGTTATGGTGAGAAGGCTTGGCTGCTGGTCTGCGCGACTTGTCGATGTTCGCCTGTCTCATCCCGTCCCTCCAATCGGTGCAGTGCGGTCCGTCAGCTGCTTCAGGGAACGATGCGGAAGGCCGTCCGATGGCTCTTGCCTTGGGACAAGCTGACGTGTTTCCAGATCACACCCTGGATGCGCTTTCGCTCCTCGTCAGTCAGCCTGGGAAACCGCACGGCAAACACATGGCCTTTGATCCAGGAGACGCTCGAATCGGTCAGACACAGCGGCGCCTGGCCGTCGTCCAAGTGCAAGGTAACCGTGATCGAGCCTCCGATCGCTGGAAGTGTTGTTCCGATGATTTTGCAGCCTGTTTTTGAGAGATCTTTCAGCGAGCCGGTAGACGTGATGAATCTGGCTCCTTCGGTGCTCGTATACGTCACCTCGTGGTGAATCAGCGCTCGTTCGGCATATCGACGATCTAGAGGGGCGTTTCCACGCGGGGCGGACAGATTCTGTTCAAGCAAGCTGCATTTCATGGCGGCCTCCTCATTCACACATCTCGAGGATACCGCAGGGGGACATTTCGGCCATACCCAAGGAGAGGGGGCGAGGGTCCCACAGAAGGGGGGCAAAAAGCGCCGGGATCTTGCGCAAGAAGAAAGACTACGTGGTTCTACTTGAGGATCACTGGCGGATTCTGGCCCAGGCTTTTTGATATTCCTCGAACGAATCGACCTCCATCCAACCCTTGAAAATGGGCACGGCGTCGACACGGTGCCCCTGATCGATCACTTCCTGGATGAGGTCGGTAAAAGAGGCCTTGCTGACACTACTGGCCTCGTGAAACCCGGTAGATTTGTACCGTTCTTGAGAGCTGCGGTAGCAATCTTTCAGCGTCTGCGTGCCCTTCTCGGAAAACATCGCCATTCCGATGAACTCGCCGTGCACATGGTCGAGTGACAGATGCTGGCCGATTTTCACGACCCGGTGCTCGTCGTCTCCCATGACGAAACGCGAGTGGGAACTGTTCCCGGGCGAATCCGCAAAGGTCACCAAATCAGGGTTGAGGTGAGCGGGCGATCCCCCGCGTTGGAGTTGATCTTGCCATGCCAGGTCCACGATGAGGGCGATATCGGCCGGGCTTTTCAGCAGCTTTTCCAAGATGGGGCTGTCAAACATGATGTCCCCGTACAGGATGATGGTCCGGCCCTTCATTTCACTTTCGGCACAGAAAATCGAAAACAGCTCTCCGGTGTCTTCATATCGGTCGTTGTCGTAATACCGGATATTGGGCAGAGCGATGGCTTCCTTCTTATAGCCGCGGACGACGGCAATCTCTTTGATGTTGGCCTCGTTGAGCGCACCCACCGCACGTTCGAGGATGGTCTTGCCTTTGATGTCCAGCAGACACTTGGGCTTATCTTCGATCAGCGGCAGCAATTGTTTCTCAAATCCAGCCGCGGGAATGATGGCCGTGATCTTTTCTCCGCCGACAGGAAGAAACGCCTTTTCGTCCTGCTCCATTTGCGGCACGCCGACGATGTCGTATACCTCCGGCAAGGTGACGATGCGATCATTGGCTGCCCCGGGACGGGTGTCCTTCTGGATGAGCGCCAAAGTCTCTCTCATTCCTCGAATGGCAGCGCGGACCGGTTGATTGGCATAGATGATGATTTTCGCACCGGCCTGCTCCATCTCAGCCGCGGTCGTTTGATCGAAGATCGTCGGGACGACGACCAAGGGCACGCGCCCGGACCAGAGCCGGTACACCGTGCGGAGCTCGTCGAACGTTTTGGACTTGGAGTGGATCAAGACCGCGTCCGCGCCGGCCGCCGCATAGGCCTCAGCGCGCTTCAAGGCCTCTTCCTGCCCCCAGCCGGCGATCAGAGCTTCCGTGCGGGCGATGATCATAAAGTCCGGCACGGTCTGTGCCGACTTCGCAGCCTTGATTTTCCCGCAGTGCTCCTCAATGGGGATTAACTCGCGGCGGACGCCTGCGTAAAAGCTGCAGCGTTTCGGATAGACATTGTCCTCAATACAGATGGCGGCCACTCCGGCCCGCTCGCGGTCGTTCACCGTGCGCATGACGTTCAAGGCATTGCCATAGCCCGTGTCGCAATCCGCGATGACCGGAATCTTCACCGCTTCGGCGATGTTGCGCTCGACATCGAGTTGTTCGCTGGAGGTGATGAAGCTGGCGTCAGGAATACACTTCAACGAGGCAGAAATCGCGAACCCGCTGGCCCAGACTCCGTCGAAGCCGGCCCGTTCGATCAAACGGGCGCTCAGCGCGTCATGCGCACCGACGATCTTGAGCGCACCAGGCCGTTTGAGGGCCTCTCGTAATCTTGTGGCGTTATGCATGATGAGGCGCATAATTGCGAAAGCACACGAGCATTGTCAATGAAAAGTTTTACGCGGGAAGGTTGTCGTAGCCTAGTAGGTCGCGCCGCCTAAGTCCTGTTCGGGTGCCATGGCCCCTTCAATACGGCTTGCAAGGGAAGGATTCTCAAAAAAGATAATTCCCCGATCAGTACGGGTCTCGTATCGAAGACTCACCTCGGTCTCCTCGCCCTGCCAGGCGAAGATCTTGACTGCCCCCCCGGCGAATTGACCTGGAGTGCGATCAAGGGGCCCATAGCGGGACTGCAAAAAAGTCAGCAGTTGATCGTGGGCTTCTTTGCCATGGTAGCGCACGGTGACGCGTGCGAATCGATCATCAATGGTGGTGAACCTCATCGACTCGACTTTCGCCGGTCCGAACGATGGCGGTCCCCCCTTGAGTTCGTACGTTTTGAGCCGGCCTGCATCTTCGACTTTTCCAAAGGTCTCTGATTCGGAGAGAGCGGCTCCCCAAGGAATGCCCTCGAACCCCTTCGGGTCTTCTTTCATTTGCACGGCAAAGGCCGCAGCGCTTGACAACATCACCGCGCAGAGCCCTGCGGCAAGGCAGGCAGGGCTCGCGAACCTCCGACGGTGGAACATGACGCTACTCCGCAGTATCGGCGAGCAGATCGTTGAATCGGGGTGCCAGCGTCCGGCTGTCCAAAAACAGATAGCCTCGTTCTGTGCCAGCCTGATATGTGAGATTAATTTCCGATTCACTTCCCCGCCAGTTGTATTGCTGATTCAGGCCGCGCAGCATTTGTCCCGGGAGGCGCTCCATCCGCCCGAACTCTGACTCCAGGTACGCGAGGATTCTTTTATGCGTATCCTCACCGCGATAACGGATTGTCACGCGGGCGAACTGGTCGTCCACCGTGGACAGATGGAGGCTCTCGACGGGGATATCAGCGAAGGAGGGGGGAGTGTTCTTGAACCGATATTCGATGATGTTGGGTCCTTGCCGCGTCGGCTCCAAATCCGTGCGCGTATTCAACGGTACTCCCCAGCCAATGTTGCGAAACCCCTTGGGATCGTTCGTCATCGACACGGCGCGAGCGAGCGCAGGGGCGCAGAGCATCACAACAACCACCAGTACACACACGAATCGCATGCGATAACGCTACCATGCTGTACTGGGTCGCGCAACGGGCTTCGTTTCCTTGAGAAAGCGTTGTGCCATGGCTTATAATGCGCCGAAATTTTTTCGTTCACGAAGGGACAACGTCGGTCATGATCGAAAGCGATGTCTTCGTACAGTCACTGCAGGACATAGGGGTGAATTTCTTCACCGGCGTTCCCGATTCGATCCTCGGCGGCATCATCGCCGAATTAATGGACAGGCGTCTGTACACGCCCGCGGTCCGGGAGGACGAGGCGGTGGCGATGGCGGCAGGTGCCTATATGGGAGGGAAGATCCCTGCCGTGCTTATGCAGAACTCGGGACTAGGCACCTCCCTCAACACCCTGATTTCGTTGAACATGATCTACCGGCAGCCCTGTATCCTCATCGTGTCTTGGCGCGGCCAGGGTGGCAAGGACGCCCCCGAGCATCTGGTCATGGGCGAAGTCATGCCGCAGTTCCTTGATACGATGAAGATTCCTCACCGCACATTGACTGAAAAAACTGCGAGTGAAGACTTTAAATGGGTGGCAGAAACGTTTATGAAGCAGCGGATTCCGCTGGCGTTGTTCATCACCAAAGGGGTCGTGAAGGGCTTGCACCCATGAGACCGGAGCAGGGAACATTGATCAGCCGTGCTCAGGCAATGGCCGCGCTGCTGGAGTTGCTGACGGATCAGCCCCTGATTGTCTGTAACGGGTTTCCGTCGCGCGAAGTGCAGAAAATTGCCGATCGGTCGACGCATTTTTATATGATCGGATCGATGGGGAACGCGCCTGCCATTGCGCTTGGCGTGGCGCTGGCCAAGCCGCACAAACAAGTGGTTACCTTCGACGGCGACGGCAATGTCCTGATGGGGATGGGCACATTGGCCACGATCGGCGCGTTAAGGCCGAAAAACTTTCTTCATGTCGTCTTCGACAACGAGGTGTATGGCACGACAGGGAACCAGCCGACGATTTCGAATGTTGTGCCACTCGACAAAGTGGCCAAAGCTGCGGGCTATGTGAATGTGGAGCGCGCGCTGGATCGTGAGGATCTGGTCTACGAATTTAAAGACATGTTGAAGAAGGACGGCCCCAGTATGCTGCTGATCAAGGTCAACGAGTTTGCTGAAGATGCCGGACGCATTGTGCTTGATCCACCGGATATCACGAAACGGTTTATGAAGGCCATCGAATAACGACCGCCAAGCTTACACGGAAGCGCCCATTATGATGTTGTTAAATCCCGGACCGGTAAATGTCTCTGAGCGTGTGCGGCAGGCCCTGTTACGTCCCGACATCTGCCATCGAGAATCGGACTTTGCCGAACTCCAACACGGAATCCAGTCCAAACTGCTGAAGGCCTTTGTGCCCGGGGCCGAGGCGGACTATACGGCTGTACTGATCACCGGGTCGGGTACGGCAGCCGTGGAGTCAGCCCTCTTGTCCTCCATTCCCCACGGCAAGCGAGCGTTGATTATCAACAACGGCGTCTATGGCGAGCGGATGTCGCAAATGGTGGGGCTCCATCGGTTGGGAGTCTCGGAACTCAAGCATGAATGGACCGAGCGGCCAGATCCCGAGCGGGTGCGTCTCGCTCTCCGGCAACATCCGGAGGTCCATGCGGTCGGCATGGTCCATCATGAGACAACGACGGGGCTGCTCAACCCGGGCAAAGCTATTGCGGAAGTCGTTGACAGCTTGAATCGTGTCTTCATTTTGGATGCGGTGAGCGCCTTAGCAGGAGAGCATATCGATATTGCCGGGTCGAAGATCTATATGGTGGCGGGAACCGCAGGAAAATGCATTCAAGGGTTTCCCGGTGTATCGTTTGTGCTTGTGCGCAAAGGATTTTTGGAGCGGATGCGGACCTATCCGAAGCGTTCCTTGTACTTGCATCTGACCCACTACGTTGATGATCAGGGTCGAGGTGTCGTGCCGTTTACCCCGGCGGTTCAAATCTATTATGCCTTTGACGAGGCACTGAATGAACTGCTGGAAGAGGGGGTGTCCAAGCGCATTCAGCGCTACAAGCGGATGGCGACGTTGATTCGCGAGCGAATGGCGAAGATCGGTGTGAAGCCGGTGCTTCCGCCTGACCGGCAGTCCAATAGCATTACCGCGTATTACCTGCCCGCAGGTCTCTCCTATCAGACGCTGCATGATCGGTTGAAGGATCGTGGCTACGTGATCTACGCCGGCCAAGGCAACCTCGAGAACAGAATCTTCCGCATCGCCAACATGGGTGCACTTTCCGAGCAGCAGTTTGTCGAATTTCTCGATGCATTCGAAGAGATCGGCAAGGCGTGATGAAAGCTGTCATTCTGGCCGCCGGCGTGGGAAAGCGTCTCTGGCCTGTTACACAACATCGTCCCAAATGTCTGATTGAGATCGGTGGACAGACTCTGCTGTCCCGCTATCTGTCATCGCTGGCCAGTGTGGGGGTTCAGCGTGCCGATATTGTCGTCGGGTACAAGCAGGAAATGATTCGTGCGGCCGTCGAGTCCAACTCATCCGGTGTGCGCGTCCAGTTTCTGGTGAACGAACAGTTCCATCGCGGCAGCATTTCCTCTCTCTGGGTGGCGCGCACTGCCATGGATGATGACGTTCTGATCATGGATGCCGACGTTCTGTATCATCGCGAGATTCTGCGCCGGTTGGTGCACTCGGCCTACCCCAACGCGTTGTTGATGGATGATTCGGTCAAGCAGACCGGCGAGGAGTGCATGGTCGTTGCTGAAGGAGGGCGCGTGGTCGCGCTGACCAAGAAAATGCCATCGCGGTACGACCATGCCGGTGAGGGCGTCGGGTTTCTCAAGGTTCGTCACGCGGACACTCCCCATGTCGTGGCCTCCCTCAGGACATTCGTCGATCGTGAGGCGTGGCAGATGGAATACGAAGACGCACTGATCGGATTTTTCCGCGACGTCAAGGTCGGATACGAGGTCATAGGGGGGCTGCCCTGGACCGAGATTGATTTCCCCGAGGATGTGGAAAGGGCGGAGCGGGAAATCTTGCCTAAGCTCTGAGCTATACATCCGTCAACGCCGTACTGCCATGAATGAACCGATTCTGGACAAGGGGACGGAACTCCAAGGCCTTTCGACGGCCGTACTGTTTCCTTCCATTGATGTTTTAGACGGCTCGGCGCGGAAGGCGGTTGGGCCGCTGACACCGATCGTTGGCGTGAGCCTCTTTCAACGGACCGTCCTCACGCTTCAGCGTGCGGGCATCAGACAGCTGATCATCCTTTCTGGAGCGGAAGAGGAGCAGTTGAAGCAGTTGCTCCTCAAAGGACCACGCGTGACCATTCCCGTCCGTTGGATGCCGATTCGGGAGTTTCCTTTAGACGATGCTCGAACATGGGAGGCGCTTGCCGCGGAAGTCCGCGGGTTCTGCCTGGTATCAGGTGTTGGCACAGTGTTGTCTCGGTCGCTTATCGAAGAATTGCGGCGCGAGGTCCGAACCGGGCAGGTGATCGTCGCCGGACCGGTCAAGAGTGAAGGGAGAGGTTCCGAGATTGCGGTACAGACTTGGAAGTCCGTGCAGAGCAGTGGAATTGCGGACTTCATTGTGATGCCCGCGTCGGACCTGAGCGCTGCCGGACAATTGGCTGCTGAGTGTGACATGGCCCCGATCGGCCGATGGTTAGAGCGCGCCGCCGTGGATGGTCGTGTACGGATGCTGCTATCCGGAGGGGACGATCCTTCTCAATGGTATCAACCGGTATTGACGCAGGCCGATGTGCATGAGGCCGAGCGCCGACTGTACTCGTCATTAAAAGGGGAGCTTGAGGGGTTCGTCGACCGGTACTTCAATCGCAAATTGTCGCGGTGGTGCACGCGAGTGTTTCTTGCAATGGGCTGGTCCCCAAACGCGATCACTATTTTGGCCACCGTGATCGGTCTCCTTGCGGCGGTGGGATTTGCCCTCGGCACATATACCGCCGGCGTAGGAGCCGCACTCCTGTTCCAACTGGCCGCAGTCATCGACTGCAGTGACGGAGAAGTGGCCCGTTTGACATTTACTGAATCTCCATTTGGAGCCTGGCTGGACATTGCCTTGGATAATGTCGTGCACATGGCGATTTTCGGCGGAATTGCCCTTGGGGCATATCAACAATCGGCCGGTACCGATGATGCCTGGATCCCGCTTGCATTGGGGGCCGCCGCCATTTTCGGCAATGCACTTTCATTTTCACTCGTGAATAGGGCTCAGAAAATAAAAACCGCCAGTGAGTGGAAAACACCTTTGCATGCGGCGTGGTCTGATTTCATGCTGAAGAATGTTGCCAGCAGGGATTTTTCCGTGGTGGTGCTGCTGTTTGCCATCTTCGGAAAGCTCGAGGTGTTTCTGTGGCTCGCCGCGATCGGTGCAGTCACGTTTGCCGGCGTGATGGTCTGGATCATCAGACCGGCTGCCGTCAGAATCGGTCCGTCTGCGTGAGCTTCTGGAGGGGAAGGTGAGCGTTCACTCATATTTAATGCGAGCTGCCGCCCAGCTTCAGCGAGGCAGGTGCGGTGCACTCTGGCTTTCGGCACGGGTAGGCGGGCTGGGGCCTTCATTGTCTGCCTCATAGCGTGTGGCGTTATCTACTATTGGCTCTCGGGGTTCTCACACTCGGCCTCCTCGTTTGGCATATCGGTCCCGATAGAATCTATGAAGCGGCCGCCCGGTTCGGTCCAAGCGCGCTGCTGGTCATGTTGATCCCTTCCTTGATGATGTATGTGTTTGAAGCCTACGGGTGGAGGCTCACGCTCGGCTCCGCCGCGGACGGGATTGCATTTTGGAAAGTCTTGGCGATCAGGACCGCCGGGGAAGTGGTGAATATGACCACGCCCACTGCCTACGTGGGGGGAGAGCCGCTCAAGGCCTATCTGCTGCAGCGACACCGCATTCCTCTCGTGGATGGGCTGGCTTCGGTCGTCATCGCCAAGACGATCATGACGCTTGCCCAGGTGCTGTTCATTCTGGTGGGGATTGCGTTGACTTTTTGGATGTTGGGGACGGCGGGCTCATCCTCGCAAATCGCTGCGGCCGGTCTCCTGACCGCCGCCTTGCTGTTCTTCGGTGTCACCGTTTTCATCTTCGTGCAGAAGCGCGGGCTCTTCATGTGGATGCTCCAGACACTGCGTGGACTGAAGCTGCACATTGCCTTCCTTGAGGCGCGGGAAGAGAAACTCCGGTCTCTGGACGAAACCATTCTCAATTTCTACACCAGGCATCGATCGGCCTTCTATGCCTCGACAGCCCTCTATCTTCTTGGATGGCTGTCGGAAGCAGTGGAAGTGTACGTGATCATTTTGTATTTGGGAGAGCCGGCAAATATGTTGTCTGCAGTCTCGATCGGAGCCTTGTCAGTGTTCATAAAAGGCGGGACATTCTTTATCCCTGGGAGTCTTGGAGCACAGGATGGAGGTAATCTATTGTTATTGAAGGCCTTCGGGTACTCGGACGTGACTGGAATCACGTTCGCCCTGTTGCGGCGATTCAGAGAGCTGGTGTGGATTGGGATTGGGCTCCTCTGTCTGGCGAGTATGGGATGGGCCAGGAAGCGAAATACGTCAGAGCTATAACGATGAGGTTGCGCGTTGCTGCTGCATCAGTTGAATCCGCTCGATCATCTTGTCCCACACAAACGAATGCAGGCGGAGATTGGCTTCTCGCTCTACCTGAACGAATTCGACGCCCGCCTGTACGCCCTTCACCCATTTCACCTCGGCAGCGTCAATTGGTAATGATTCTGCCTGATCAGGAAGCAAGAGGCGAAGCGCCACTTGCTGATTCGTAAACAGCGGTGCATCGGTTTCAATCAAGCATCCCATCGCCGACAAATTCGTGATCTTTCCTTCTCCCACCGTCGATGTGACACAATACATGGCGGGATACATTAGGGGCAGGCGGTAAAGACCTCGATGGTACGGTCTGTTGTCCATGAGATCAGTGTACTGTGAGGCAACGTTCAAAAGTATCCCCCCTTCGAGGGGCGAACGCCTTGTCCTCATTAGTCCTCCTGTACCCCCCGCCAAGTGCATAGTCTTGGCAGCCGCCAGCCCGGAGGATCTCGTCAACGCTGCCGCCAGAGTCCACCTCGGCTTGCGTCGTACCAGTTCGGTTCCCAATAACACGGCCAACGCTCCGATCATGGTTTGAACGGTCAGGGGCTCGCCGAGGGACACGTGCGCAATGACGATCGTGCAAATCGGGATGAAATTGTGATAGGCGCCCACCGTCGCCGGCGTGAGGGACTGCAGGGACCGACACCGCAGGAGAAACACGCTGGCGGTTCCCAATCCGATGAAGAGCACGGCGACCCAGACACTCCAGGAAAGATCGGCTGTCGACGCCGGTTCACCCCAGGCGACCGTGCAACCAGATATGAGGATAGCGGTGACGCCAAACATCGCGGTGTTGGCGGTGAGGACGCCGTGATGCCTTACGACGGACATGCTGAGAACAATATGGGCTGCCATCATGAATGTGAACAGCAAGACCAGCGGATCCCCTGCAGCGAATTCAAGGGTTCGGGTTTCGAGGTTAGAGATCAGTGCTACAAGACAGCCCATCCAGGACAGGGCGATGCCAATCAGACTCGACGCGGTCAGGCGATCCTTGGCAAGACACCAACTGAAAAAAGCGGTAAACGTTGGAAGGAGGCTATACACGAGCGCGTAGTGCGTGACGTTGGTATACAAAAGTCCGTAGGCGGCGACGACGTATGATCCGACGCCCAGAATACCGAGTACACCGAACCTCGCTCCATCAGCGATGGTGAGCGACTGCAATCCCTTCCAATCCAGACAGGCCGTCACGGCGGCGAGGAACAAGAACCCGATGACGATACGTCCGCTGGCGATTGACAGAAACGTCAGGCTGCTGTGCTGAAATACATATTTCATCGTGGGAGTAATCGAACTGAGCAGAGCCACCACGCCCAGGAGACAGAGCACGGGCGCGACTTGCGACGCGGAGTCTTTGGCTGGAGGAGCATCAATGCGTGAAGAAGACATCGCTATAACCCGGCAATGTTGGAGACGATCAAGCGTTGAATAAACGAGGCCAACTGCTGCTTATGCTCTGGCAACAGTTGCGTGATTCGTCCCCCAAAACGGGGCGCTTGTGCATGGGTGATGAGTAATTCGCAGTGAATGATGCAGTCGGGATCCAGCTGGCACTCGATACGGACCGTCTCGCTCGTGGAGAGGAGCAGATCAGTGGAGAAATGCAGCCCATCTTCCGTGATATCCACGACCTCACAGAGCATGGTGATGTGGTCTTTCGTCACAAGGCCGCACCGCGAAACCGGCATCCGAAATTGTCGCCGTTGGGTTGTCATGGGGAGCCATCCTTGGTATCCGAGGATGTGATCGCCCTCAGGAAATGGCCTTATTTGCCGTCTTCATCCAGCGATTGGCGAGGACAGCGATGGCGAGCACAGGAAACGGAACCAGACTCAGAAGCATCATCAGCATCAAGGGCGACATGGTGACTCTCCTTCGTAATTGCGTGAGCATGCCCCGGTGTTGTGCAATGCCAGGGCCAGAGGGATACCTACAAAGAGGGGATATTCCAAGTGTTTGATGCATAGAGTCTTTCATTCGGAAAGACTGGTTGCGGGCCGATCCTGGGATTGGTGGGTTCCAGAAGGCAGAGAAACGGACGGAAATTTCTCGTCGTGTGCCGTGAATTTCCTCCCCCTTCTGAGGGATACCGACCAATCAGCAATCAGTCGGCTATCTCTGTGTCTGCAGCGGTACCACCGCCGCCGAGGGAGTGAATCGGAAAGGTGAACGAGCAGGTGCTTGTCCGTCGGAGCGCGCGTCGATGATGCAATAGTATCAGCTACGTGATATCCCCAATGCTCCTTTCCTGCGGATCGTCGCGATCCTCCCGCCGGTCGATTATGGCAGCGTATCGGCAAAGGACAAAAGCGGTCTCCTGATCACACATTCCCGAAACACGGGGAGATCAGGAGGGGCGTCGTCACGCCGACGACTTCGAATCGCTCCATCGATGCAATTCGTGGTCGCGGGACAACACCGGATGGTGCTTCGTTTGTGCTAGGATGCTCGGCATGTCGGTGCTCAAACCGGTGATGTGGGCATTCGTTGCTCTTTTGGGTGCCGGCGCCCTTGCCATTGTTACTGGTCTCCTATCACCGCAGGAAAAGGTGAACGGTCTCTGGCTCGTTGTCGCCGCAGCCTGTCTGTATGTGCTTGCCTATCGCTTCTATGGGCGGTGGATGGCATCACGAGTGATGGAACTCAACAACCAGCGTGTCACTCCCGCCGTACGATTGAACGACGGTGTGAATTTCCATCCCACGAACAGCGTTGTCCTCTTCGGCCACCACTTCGCAGCCATTGCCGGTGCCGGCCCTTTGCTGGGACCCGTGTTGGCAGCACAGTTCGGATTTCTTCCCGGGTTTCTCTGGCTAGTAATCGGTGCGGTGCTCGCGGGAGCGGTGCAAGATTTCATCATCCTGGTCGCGTCCATGCGCCGCAATGGACGATCGCTTCCGGAAATTGCCCGCGACGAACTGGGTGTGGTGACCGGAACGGCGACGGCGCTGGCAGTCCTCTTTATCGTCGTCGTTGCGCTAGCGGGACTCGGTTTTGCTGTCGTGAACGCGCTGTATCACAATGCCTGGGGGACCTTCACGATCGCGATGACTATCCCCATCGGGTTCGTGATGGGTTTTTATCTTCAGAAATTTCGGCCCGGTGCGGTGGCAGAAGTTTCACTCTTGGGCGTGGCGTTGCTGATCATGGCGGTGTTATCGGGTCGTGTGGTGGCCCAGTCCTCGTTCGCCGGTTGGTTCGAGTATGAGAGATCGACGCTCGTGTGGCTGCTGGCCGGTTATGGATTCCTCGCTTCAGTGTTGCCCGGCTGGATGCTTTTGGTGCCGCGAGGATATCTGTCCACATTTATGAAGCTGGGTGTTGTTTTTCTTCTGGGGTTCGGCGTTATTCTGCTGGCGCCCACCCTCCAGATGCCTCGCATGACGCCGTTCATCGACGGTGGCGGTCCCATCATTCCGGGCACCGTGTTCCCATTCTTGTTCATCACGATTGCCTGTGGAGCCGTCTCGGGCTTCCACGCCCTGGTCTCATCCGGCACAACCCCGAAGATGATTGAACAGGAATCGCAAGCGCTGGTGGGCTATGCGGCCATGCTCCTGGAAAGCTTCGTCGGGGTCATGGCATTGATCGCTGCCACGGTGCTGCTGCCTGGAGACTATTTCTCCATTAATACGACACTGTCATCTGACGCGCTTGCGGCAATGGGTTTCCAGCCTCAGCGAATCGCGGAATTGTCTCGGTTGGTGGAGGTGGACGTTGCGGGGCGGCCGGGCGGTGCAGTTTCTCTTGCGGTGGGAATGGCCTCGATCTTTTCCGCATTGCCGGGCATGGCCGGGCTCATGGCCTACTGGTATCAGTTTGCCCTGCTGTTTGAGGCCTTGTTCATTCTTACCACCATTGACACTGGAACGCGGGTCGCACGCTATCTCATTCAAGAAATGGCCGGTCGTCTCTCTCCTCCGTTCCGGCAACTGAATTGGCTGCCTGGGGTGTTGATCAGCAGCGGTGTGGTCGTAGGGGGCTGGGCTTGTCTGATTGCGACAGGCAGCATATCGACCATTTGGCCGATGTTCGGGGCAGCAAACCAACTGTTGGGCACTCTTGCGCTTTGCATCGGCACAACCGTCTTGATCAAGATGAGAAAATCCCGCTATCTCTGGATCACGGCGCTCCCGATGCTCTTTGTGGGGGTCATTACACTGACCGGGTCTTATGAGATGTTTCGCATGTTTCTGGCCACTGCCAGGACGTTAACCGCCGGGAGTGCTCTGGCGCTCTATCTCGATGCGGCCTTGGTCATGGTGGTTGCGATTCTCGGGTTGGTGGTGCTGAGTGATAGTGTCCGGCAATGGTACGGATATCTCATTCAAAAGCGTCCGTTCACCAGCAGCGAAATTGTCGTGATGGCAGGGGGCAGTTCTTCCGGAAATCTGCGTGCGACGGTCACGCAGAATGATGACGGCTTCCGGTTGCCGAACGGCACGGGGTGTTGTTGAACGGATCAGTGGAGACAGACGTGGCTGAACAATTCTCCTTCGATGTGGTCTCCGAAGTGCACATGCAGGAGCTGAAGAACGCGCTGGATCAGGCGACGAAAGAGATTAAACAGCGGTTTGATTTCAAAGATTCAAAAACCGATATCGACCTCAAAGAGAAGGAAAAAGAGTTGGTGGTCGTGTCGGACGACGAGTACAAGCTGAAAGCGGTGCAAGACATCATCAAGGCTAAATGTGTGAAGCGAGGCGTCTCGTTGAAGGCATTCACGTACGGGCCTCCGGAGCCCGCCCTGAGCGGGACCGTGCGGCAAGTAGCGAAAATTCAGAGCGGTCTGGCTTCCGAAAAGGCCAAAGAGATCTCGAAGGCCATCAAGGATTCGAAATTGAAAGTGCAGACCCAAATTCAGGGGGAACAGCTACGGGTCCTCGGCAAGAGTAAGGACGAGCTGCAATCGGCGATCGCCTTTCTGCGAGGAAAGGATTTTGGCATCGATTTGCAGTTTACCAACTATCGATGACCAACAGCGTTATCCAGGGGGATCCTCGTCGGAAGAGACCCGTGGCCCCTATCTGGTTGTTGTGTTTGCACCTTACCCTCCTCCTCGGCTGCGATCGCAGCGAACCCATTGTCGTGATTCAACTCCATCCCAAGAATCCGGACATCTTGTACGTGACCACCAATGATTACATCTATAAGTCCAGGGATGGCGGAAAGACCTGGTCCAATATTTCAAGGGGAATGAGTCATTCACGCGTCATCGCCATGGCCATCGATCCATCGTATCCGGCTACCGTGTACGCTGGGACGAAGGGAGATGCGGTGTATAAGAGCCATGACGGCGGACAGCGCTGGGCCTCCATGAGAGCGGGATTGGACGACGCGACGATCTCCTCCGTGGTCAATCAGTTCGTCTTTGATCCGTATGACAGCAATCATATCTTCGTGGCGACGACAATGGGCATTTTTGAGACAAAAAGCGGTGGTGGAAATTGGTCCAAGAGAATGGAAGGCATGAAAGAGGTTCTTATGGTCGTGACCCTCGGGATGGATCCCACGCGGCCGGCGACTCTGTATGCTGGCACTAGCGGAGGAGTCTATAAGACAGTGAATGAAGGGGCTCATTGGGAGAAGGTCAACAATGGATTGGTACCACCGGAGATAATTAAGTCTTCCCGGGCATTGAACGTCACATCAATCCACGTCGATCCTTTCGAACCCGACACCGTCTATGCGGCTACGCTTGCGGGACTTTTCAAGACCGCCGATGGAGCAAAGTCGTGGGTGCGAATCGGAGAATCGCTCCCTGATCAGATGATCATTTCGATGATTTTGGACCGCAGCAAAAAGGGCGTCATGTATATCACGGGCCGGGACGGAGTCCATCGCAGTGCCGATGGGGGGATGACGTGGAAGACACTGAATAAAGGATTTGCCAGCACAAATGTCAGATCGATTGCACAGAGCGCGACTGACCCGGATCTATTTTATGCCGGTACAAACGGAAGCGGCCTGTACCGTAGCCGCGATGGCGGAGAAACCTGGGAACCAATGCCCTCGCTTACGCACACTGGGGGAGTCTGAGGATTACCGGTTCTGTAAGGTTGAGCCGACCGATGAGCTTCCTAAAGATGATCCTACCGAGCTATCCTGCATGCTGGAGCCCACGCTGGAAGGCTTGATGTTGGAGCCCACGCTCGAATCTGAGATGTTGGACTCGATCGTCGACCGCTGAAGCGTCGAACCTACATTGGAGGAGCTTTCTTGGTTGAACTGGGATTCGCCAATAGCCGGGCCCGCCCGGCCCGTCGCTCCAATCTCAAACCCTGACAATCCGCTGTTCCCGATATCCCGGCTGTTTTTGGGCGTTGCGCCGATGTCCTGACCCGTGACTCCTTCTTGGCCAATCTCAGGTCCGCTCTTAGGACTGCGACCGATGGCGGGACCAGCCGCGGGCGCCACGCCAATACTCGCTCCCGTTTTTGCACTTCCCGGCAATTTCGGAGCCCGGATGTCGTGTTCGATCGATTCCTCCAATTCCCGGATCTTCAGGGCTTCCCGCCCACTTTGCTCGAGGTTGAGAGCATTTCTTTGGCTCGACAAATCATTGATTTTCTCGAGACGCGCGCGGAGGGTTTTGAGATCACCCCTGGCCTTGGCGACACGCGGAAGCAGTTCTCGTAGCATGATGCCCCGTGATGCAAGGGAATAGTTCGACAGGTTGTCCTGACTGGACGTCAACAACCCGTCGAGCTCGTCGGCCATCTCCTCGACTTCGCGCAATTCGGTCAGGTCTGTTTTACAACAATCGAGAAACTTCTGATACCGGGTGAGAAACGCGGACACGTCCCGTTGAAGATTCTCCGGCTGAAAATGGCGTTGCGGCGTACCGTCCGGAGGGTCAGGTTTCCTGTCTGCCAGCGCTACGCAGCCGGGTCCTGGGCGGGCCGAATACTGCTGGTCTGCTTGTCGACCTGGACAATAGTAAATGGTTGATGCCGCAGAGGCCGTGCGCTCTGGCAGTGTGAACGTGGCGATGACGCTGGCAAGAATGATGAACAGTACTCGTGTGTCGAGCAGCCTGTGGTGTCGCATAGGTTGATTCTTATCCGAGGGATGCACCTTGTCAACAAACCTGCAACTTCGCGTTCTTGAATGCTGGGCAACAATCCGCTAGGCTGCCGTTTTGATCATGGAAGCTGGAGGATGTGCTGATGCCGGTCATGATGATTGATGCAGCTGGGCAGCATGTGGGGGAGGAAGTCACCATCCGAGGATGGCTGCGCAGTCGCCGTGACAGCGGAAAGCTGCATTTCTTGACCGTTCGCGACGGAACGGGCGACCTGCAGGCGGTCGTGAGTAAGAAAGCTGTCGGAGAGGACCAGTTTGCGGTCTCGGCAAGTCTGACACAGGAATCTTCGTTGATCCTCATAGGACAGCTTCGAAAAGACGATCGTGCACCGGGCGGTTACGAATTGGACGTCAGCCGTATTGAAGCGCTGCAAATTGCCCAACCCTTTCCCATCCAACCAAAAGAACACGGTGTCGGTTTCTTGATGGAGCACAGGCATCTCTGGCTGCGCTCACACCGACAGCATGCCATTTTGCGCATTCGTCACGAGATTGTCCGGGCCTGTCGAACCTTCTTTGACGAGCGGGGATTCATCCTTGTCGATGCTCCGATCTTCACTCCGAACGCCTGCGAAGGTACGACGACGCTCTTTCAGACGCAGTACTTTGACGAAACGGCATATCTCACGCAAAGCGGTCAGCTCTACAGTGAAGCCACAGCAGCGGCCTTCGGCAAAGTGTATTGCTTCGGACCGACGTTCCGAGCCGAAAAATCAAAGACGCGTCGGCATCTGATGGAATTTTGGATGGTGGAACCGGAAGTGGCCTTCGCACAGCTGAACGATATGATGGATTTGGCCGAGGAGTTTTTGATCTTCATCGTGGAGCGAGTCCTGGAAACGAGAAGGCACGAGCTGTCCGTGCTCGAGAGGAACGTTGCAAGACTTGAATCTATCAAGTCGCCGTTTCCTCGCCTGACGTATGAGGATGCCATTGGTCTGTTGCAGAAAAGAAATAATGCCACTCAGCTTGGGGATGATTTCGGTGGTGATGAAGAGACCATCATCTCTCAGGAATTCGATCGTCCGGTCATCATCCATCGTTACCCGTCTTCACTCAAGGCTTTTTATATGCAGCCGGATGAGAAACGGCCTGACCTTGCCCTCTGCATGGATGTATTGGCGCCTGAAGGGTATGGAGAAATCATCGGCGGCGGCCAGCGCATACACGATGTCGAATTCCTACGCGCTCGGTTAAAAGAGCACCATCTTCCGGAGGACGCCTTTCGATGGTACCTGGATCTTCGCCAGTTCGGATCTGTTCCGCATGCCGGTTTTGGGATGGGTATCGAACGTGCCGTCGCATGGATCTGCGGGCTGGAACATGTGCGTGAAACGATTCCATTCCCACGGATGTTGTACAAGCTCTACCCCTGATCCCCAGTGTGGTCCCTTGGTTCCTGCTAGTACCTAACCTCCAGGGCTTTTCCTCGTTACTACCTAACCATCTCCCGCATTGCGCCGCACGTTTTCACCACTCAAAATGCGGCTTTTTTCAGAATTCGAACAAACCTGTAAGTACATGAAAATTCTATTGACAATGTCTTGATGAGGAGTATACTCCGCCGTGGCGTGGGAGATTGTGGGTGAAACTGGGAGTAATAAGGACGACACCAGTTCTGCGCACCTGCCGGTAATGTCGTCCGAGGTGCTATTTTGGCTCGAGCCGCGCTCTGGCGGGGTCTACGTGGATTGCACCGTGGGGTATTGTGGGCATGCAATCGAAATCCTTCGTGCAACCCAGCCAAATGGCATTCTCATCGGTCTTGATCGGGATGTTCAAGCCATCAATGCCGGCCACCAACGGCTTCATACCTTCGGAAATCGTGCCGTGCTCATTCAGGCGCATTTCATGGACTTGAAACCAATTCTGTCTCAGCGTGACATGACCAGGGTCAACGGTGTGCTGTTCGACCTCGGTGTGTCCTCCCCACAGCTTGACGAAGCTTCAAGAGGATTCAGCTTCCGGTGGGACGGACCGCTCGATATGCGCATGGACCAGGGCAGCGGTCCAACGGCGGCTGATATCGTAAATGGACTCGATGAAGTCGATCTGGCGAACATGATTTATCGCCTGGGAGAAGAACGGTACTCACGCCGCATTGCACGGGCCATCGTGAGCGCTCGCCGTGATCAGGCCTTGACGACCACTCGGCAGCTCGTTTCCGTGATTGAATCTGCCGTCCCTGGCCACTACCGCCGCGGCCCTATCCACTGCTCGACAAGAACCTTTCAGGCGCTGCGCATTGCTGTGAATCAGGAACTTGATCACTTGGAGGCATCGCTCCGCGACGCGGCCGATGCCTTGTTGCCCGGAGCTCGGTTGTGTGTGATCTCGTTCCATTCGCTCGAGGATCGAATTGTAAAGCACACCTTCAAGACCCTTTCGGCCCAGAGCGGCGGTGAACTGGAGATACTGACGAAGCGGCCGCAGGTGCCGTCTGAACAGGAACGGGATCGCAACCCGCGGTCTCGAAGCGCGAAGCTGCGAGTCATGCAACGGAACCTGAAGGAGGGACACGCATGAGAGCGGTCGCGGTCATCGCCGGATTGTGTCTCGTGTTTGTGTTTGTTTGGGAGCGGGTCGATGTGGTGAGGCTGGGATACTCTATTGAGCGCCTGAAAACGCAAAAGACCCTGCTCGAACGGGAACGGGATCAGCTGCAAGTCAAGGTCTCTGCCCTGACGGCTCCGGAACGGATTGCCAGGGTCGCGACAGACAAGTTAGGGCTGTTCCCTCCGCAGCAAGGTCAGCTCTTCATCATCCATCCGCAGCCCGATATGCCGCTCGTAGCGACCCCGCCGGTCGAGCAATTGCGGATTGCACGCAGCATGCCGATTGCGGGAGGTGCGAAATAACCATGGGGCCCTCCCGCGGTCGTCGACACTTTCTGCTGCTGACGCTGCTCTGCGGCTTCGGGGTCATCCTGTTCAGACTGGTCACGCTTCAGGTCTTGCAAGCGGCAGAACTCACCGCTCGCGCGGACCGACAGCATCAAAAAACCGTGACGCTGGAAGGCGCGAGAGGAACAGTGACTGACCGGCACGGGAAGGTGCTGGCAATGAACGTGGAGGTGCCGTCCATATTCGGTGTTCCCACGTCGCTCGACAGTCCCGCGAATGCAGCTAGATCACTTTCTCCAGTGCTGCATATCCGACGTGAGGAAATCGAAAAGAAACTCCGCCAGGACAAGCACTTCGTGTGGCTGGCGCGAAAGGTCGAACCAGAGCAAGGACACAGACTCGAACAATTGTCTATCGACGGCATTGGCATAGTGATGGAGGGACGAAGGTTTTACCCCAAAGGCCCGCTGCTCTCGCATGTCTTAGGATTCGTGGGGATGGACGGCCTTGGGCTGGAAGGATTGGAGCGCCGGTATGAGTCGCAGTTGCATGGGGAAAAGCGACTGACGATTCTCCAGCGGGACGCGCTGGGCCGAACGGTATTTCCCAAGGGACTCCGCGAGCAGGTACCTGCCACAGGACAGTCGCTCACATTAACGATCGACGAGGTCATCCAATACATCGCCGAGAAGGAATTGGAAGAGGCTGTAGACCACGCTCACGCGAAATCAGGGACCATCATCGTATTGGAGCCCCAAAGCGGTGGAGTCCTCGCGATGGCGGTCAGCCCGCGATTCGACCCCAATGCCGTTGCCTCCTTGACCGCAGACCGATGGCGTAATCGGACGCTCACGGATACCTACGAGCCGGGTTCAACTATGAAGCTCGTCGTTGCGGCCGCGGCACTGGAAGAAAAAGTGATGATGCCGGGCTCCATGCTGTTCGGAGAGAACGGCAGAATGTCGGTTGCGAACACGACGATCCATGATCATGAAAAGCTTGGATGGATGACCTTCGCCCAAATGATCCAAAAGTCCAGCAATATCGGGGCGGCAAAAACCGGCATGTTGCTCGGGGAGCAGCGACTGTATCGGTATCTCCAGGCGTTTGGATTCGGCCAGCGTACAGACATTGACCTGCCGGGAGAAGTTGCCGGATTACTGAAGTCGCCGCGTGAGTGGGGACGGCGGTCGCTCGCCTCAATTTCAATGGGACAGGAGGTTGGAGTCACACCGTTGCAGATGGTCTCAGCTGTTTCGGCGATTGCCAACGACGGGGTCCTCATGAAGCCCTATGTTGTGTCCGAGGTGAGGGATCAGAAGGGACAGCCTGTAAGGGAGATCCTTCCCCAAGTCAAACGTCGAGTGGTATCGCCAGGGACCGCACGAACGCTGACTGCCATTATGGAGGGCGTTGTCACGAACGGTACAGGAATGAAAGCCGCGATTCCGGGTTTCCGTGTCGCGGGGAAAACGGGGACAGCACAAAAGGTCGATCCCAGGACCGGAGCCTACTCCAGCGCGTTGTCCATCGGTTCTTTCGTCGGGTTCGTGCCCGCAGACGCTCCCCGCCTCGCGATGATCATCGTCATCGACGAACCACAGGGCGAAGCCTGGGGCGGTGTCGTCGCGGCCCCGGTGTTTCGTCGAGTCGGTGAACAGGTGCTGACGTACATGGGCGTGCCTCGGGACGATCAGGTGAAAATTGCAATGCTGGCGAGATAATTGAGGATGGAACGGCGATCAATGACGGTGATGCAGTTGCTTTCAGCACTTAACGGCCAAGTCGCCATTGTCGAACGGCATGGTGCGCTAGACCAAGCCGTTACCTCGGTCACCGACGATTCACGGGCTGTTGCCTCTGGCAGTCTCTTTGTCGCCGTAAAGGGCGAGCGCGTGGATGGTCACCGATATGTGGAACAGGCCATTGGAGCAGGAGCAGTTGCCATCATCGGACAGGAGGGTATTGAACGGGCATCGCTGCCTTTCGTCAAAGTGGCGGATTCACGCAAGGCCCTGGGTTTGATCGGCAGCCGGTTCTACGGTGATCCCTCGGCGCGATTCACTATGGTCGGTGTGACTGGGACCAACGGTAAGACCACGACCACCTACCTCTGTAAGGCATTGCTGGAAGGCACGGGCCGTCACACCGGATTGATCGGGACTGTCGCTTACCAAATCGGAGCCGAGATCATTCCGGCTTCTCATACGACCCCCGGGGCCCTTGAATTGCAAGGACTGTTGGCCAAGATGGGTCAGGCCGACATCGACAGTGTGGTCATGGAGGTGTCCTCGCATGCCTTGGCCATGGACCGGACGGCAGGGTGCGAGTACGACGTCGCGGTCTTCACTAACCTGACGCAAGATCACCTCGACTATCACCGGACGATGGAAGAGTACTTCCAGGCGAAGTTGCGGCTCTTTACGACGCTCGGCCAGGGGAAGAAAACCGGTCAGCGCGCCATTGTCAATATGGATGATCCGCGAGGCGCTCAGGTGCGTGCAGCTTGTCGTGTGCCCGTGTGGGGGTTTGCTGTGAAAGGACGGGCTGATGTACAGGCGGAACAAGTGCGTTTGTCCATGAATGGTTCCACATTCACCGCTGCCACTCCGGCCGGTCTCTTTCCGGTCGAAAGCCGGCTTGTCGGTGAACATAACGTCTATAACTTGCTGGGGGCGATCGGTGTGGCATTGCACGTAGGTGCAACCTGCGATCAGGTCCGGGAAGCGGTCGCCGCACTGACCAACGTACCGGGCCGATTCGAACGGGTCTCGGCCGGTCAGGATTTTACCGTCGTGGTGGATTACGCCCATACCGAGGACGCGCTGGTCCGCTTACTCACTGCTGCGCATGCGTTGCGGACGCACCGCATCATCACGGTCTTCGGGTGCGGTGGGGACCGCGATCGCGGTAAACGTCCGAAGATGGGTCGTGCCGCCGTCGAGTATAGTGACGTGGTTGTCCTGACCTCCGACAACCCGCGGACCGAAGATCCGATGTCCATCCTACGAGAGGTGGAATCGGGGGTTCGCGAGGCGCTACAGGCCCGCCCTCAGGTTGAGTACCATCTCATCGCAGACCGGCGCGAAGCCATTATGGCAGCCGTGCGCCTCGCGCAAGGGGGCGACATCGTCCTTATTGCGGGCAAAGGTCATGAAGATTATCAAATCCTCGGAACGAAGAAGGTGCATTTCGATGATCGGGAGGTAGCGCGCGAGGCAATTCAGCAATTGAGGAATTGCGCGTGACGGTGCAGCAGGGAGGAAAATCGGAGCGAGGCGAGGAGAGCATGGCGCTCTTTACGGTAGCTGAACTTCGCGAAGTCGTCAGCGTCAAAGTGCTCGGGGGCGATCCCTCGCTGTCCGCCAAGCGGCGGATTCGCGGCATTAGCACCGATTCACGGTCGATTCGTCGTGGCGATCTCTTCGTGGCGCTGCGGGGAGAGCGGTTCGACGGTCACCAATTCATTCCGGCGGTGTTGGCCAAGGGAGCGGCCGGCGCGATTGTTCATGATGGATATCGTTGGGAAGAGAAAAGGCCGAAATCCATCGGGTCACGCAATGAACCGTTTATCTTCGGGGTCATGGATCCGTTGTTTGCCTATCAGCAGCTCGCGACGCATCATCGAAGTCGGTTCGCCATTCCGGTTGTGGCCGTCACGGGAAGCAACGGGAAAACGACGACGAAGGATATGGTGGCGAGCGTCTTGGCCCATAAGTGGCGCACGCTCAAGACGGAAGGGAACTACAACAATCGCATTGGCGTGCCTCACACCCTCTTTCGCCTTACTGCAAGACACCAAGCCGCTGTCATTGAAATGGGGGTCGATCATCGAGGGCAGACCACGCGGCTCTGCGAAATTGCGCGTCCCACCGTCGGTCTGATTACCAACATCGGACCTGACCATCTGGAATTCTTCGGTGGCATGGAAGGGTCGGCACAGGCGAAGGCGGAGCTGCTCGACATGCTGCCCCCCGATGGGACGGCCGTCTTGAACGCGGATGACCCATATTTCGATTACCTGGCTGCCCGTGCGCGATGCCGGGTCGTCTCGTTTGGATTGTCCGAGAGAGCGGACGTGCGGGCAATCCAGCTCACCTCAGATGCCCGTCGTGGAACGAAGTTCGGGTTGCTCTTACCTGGGAAAAGCCGCCCCACGTCCGTCACGATCAAGGTTCATGGGACGCATAATGTCACCAATGCGCTGGCCGCTGCGGCCGTCGGATGCGCGTTGAATCTCACCGGGGTGATGATCGCAGAGGGATTGGCAAAATTCCGCCCGGCTGCCATGCGCTCACAAGTCATCGCTCACCACGGTGTGCAGATCATCAATGATTGTTACAACGCCAATCCGGCATCGATGAAAGCGGCTTTGCAACTGCTCGGCGAGTGGACTCCCGCGCGCGAACGTGTGGCCGTCCTGGGTGACATGTTGGAGCTAGGACGGGAGGCTCATCAATTGCATCGGGATGTCGGACGGTTTGCCGCGCGATTGCCGCTCTCGCGGTTGATCGTATGTGGAGATCTGGGACGGGAGATTGCGGCGGGCGCAAGGCAGGCGGGGATGTCGGAGCACGCCATCCTGGAGGTCTCGGATGCGAACTCCGCGGCCGACCTTCTGAAGAAATCTCTTCAGCGGGGGGATGTGGTCTTGGTCAAAGCCTCCCGCGGCATGCGCATGGAAAACATTGTGCAGGGCTTGACCGGCATGAAAGCTGTCACGAAGCAGGCGTCGTAGCACGAGAAGCGGAAACGAACATGCTGTACAACTGGTTGTATCCGCTCCATACGGATTATGGCTTCCTGAACGTCTTCAGGTATCTGAGCTTTCGAATCATTTACGCGGCGGTCACCGCCTTCCTCATTGCGTTCGTCCTCACTCCATGGCTCATCCGGAAGCTGCAGGAAATCAAGCTCGGCCAGCAAATCCGTGACGATGGACCCAAACACCATCTGGCAAAGAGCGGTACGCCGACCATGGGAGGATTGCTCATTATCTTTGCCGTGCTGCTGTCGACTCTCTTATGGGCAGACATCACGAAACCTTATGTCTGGCTGGTCATGATCGCCACGCTAGGATTCGGCGCCATTGGATTTGCAGACGACTACCTAAAATTCATCAAGGCGCGGTCCAAGGGGCTGTCACCGACGCAAAAATTCACCGCTCAGATCACCGTCGCATTACTGATCGCCCTCGCCCTGTATTTCCTTCCCAGCTACTCCACCAAGTTGAACGTGCCGTTTTTCAAGAATTTCACGCCCGACCTCGGTTGGTTCTACGTCGTGTTCGTCGTGCTCGTCATAGTCGGCAGTTCCAATGCGGTCAATTTGACGGACGGTCTCGATGGGCTGGCGATCGGACCGATCATGATTGCCGCCCTGGCCTATACCATCGTGGCCTATGTCGCTGGCCATCGCATCATGTCGGACTACCTGCTGATTCCCCACATCGAAGGCGCCGGAGAAATTGCCGTCTTCACGGCCGCGATCCTGGGCTCAAGTTTGGGATTTCTCTGGTTCAATACCTATCCGGCCTCGGTCTTTATGGGGGATGTCGGCTCACTGCCGTTGGGCGCTGCCCTTGGGACGGTCGCGGTGATCAGCAAGCACGAGCTGTTGCTTCTTATGGTGGGCGGTGTGTTCGTGATTGAAGCGGTGTCGGTCATTTTTCAGGTGGCGTCCTTCAAGTCGCGCGGGAAGCGGATCTTTCTCATGGCACCCATCCATCACCATTTTGAGATGAAGGGCTGGGAAGAGCCAAAGGTCGTCGTGAGGCTGTGGATCATTGCGATTTTACTGGCACTCCTGAGTCTGAGCACCTTGAAGCTGCGGTGATGGCGATGGTGGAGATCGAAGAAGTGGACCTGTCCGGAGCTCACGTCACAGTGTTGGGAATCGCCCGAAGCGGAGTTGCCGCGTGCCATCTGCTTAGGGAGGCCGGTGCTCGCGTGACGGTGGCCGACCGCAAAGGCGAAGAGGAATTGGCTGCCGTGCTCAGCACCGTCGACCGCGCTCAGATCCAAGTGTCGGTGGGCGCAGCGTATGAGCGCTCATTGGATCATGCCGATCTCGTGGTCATCAGCCCGGGTGTTCCGTATCGCATGGAAGCACTGGAGCGGGTGCGGCGACGAGGCGTCAGGGTGATCAGCGAGCTGGAGCTGGCTTCCCGGTTTCTTTCCGCGCCTATCCTCGCCGTGACCGGCACAAACGGGAAAAGCACCACCGTGACCCTGATCGGAAAGATGCTCGCCGAGCAGGGCAAACGCACATTCGTCGGCGGCAACCTGGGAACGGCTCTGAGCGAAGCCGCATGGACGGCCCTTCAAGCCAAAAAACAAGGGAAACCGGAACCCTACGATTACCTTGCGGTTGAAGTGTCCAGTTTTCAATTGGAAACCATTGAACGCTTTCATCCTTGGGTCGCGGCGATCCTGAATGTGACTGTGGATCATCAAGACCGCTACGACTCGATCGAGGAATATCTCGCGGCGAAACGCAGGATATTTGAAAATCAGACAAGCGACGATTTTGCACTCTTCAATCTGGACGATGCCCGTGTTGCGTTACTGGCGAACACGGTGCGTGCCAAACGACTCGGCTTTTCGAGACAGGGGGAAGTCGGACGCGGCTACGATGGAGGCACGTTTCTCGACGGCGATCAGATCGTCACGACCGTGACGGGACAGCGACAGGTAGTCTGCCGTAAGGGCGAGCTGAAGATTATCGGCCATCACAATGTCGAAAATGTGATGGCCGCGGCCACGTATGCGGCACTCTGGGGATGTCCGTTGGAAATCATCCGACGGGTGGTGACCACGTTTCCCGGGCTTGAACACGCCCTGGAACTTGTGAGGGAACGGCGCGGTGTCCGGTTCGTGAACGATTCAAAAGGGACAAACGTCGATGCGACCTTAAAGGCATTAGAAGGCATCGATCGTCCGATTTGGCTGATCGCGGGCGGGCGGGATAAGGGCGGGGATTTTTCCCGGCTCACCGAAGCGGTCCGTCAGCGCGTCAAACATGCCATTTTGATCGGAGAAGCGGCGCCGCTCTTGAAGGCGGCATGGGCGGGAGCCACGGCGCTGAGCGAAGCGAAGTCCTTGCGGGACGCAGTTGAGTGGGCAGCTCGCGAGGCAGCGGCCGGCGATGTCGTACTGATGTCGCCGGCCTGCGCAAGTTTCGACATGTTCAGGGACTATCAAGACCGGGGTCGTCAATTCAAGTCTGTGGTGCAGTCATTGTCGGAATAGGGCCCCCGTTCCAGGAGGAGTGTTGCTGACCAATGGCCTCACGATCTGCAGGAACCTTGTCGTTGCCTTGGCCAACGAGCGGGCAGCGCTCGGCTCCTGCCCGTGTGGCGATGGACCACGTCCTGCTCTTCGTGACGTTGACTCTCGCCCTGATGGGGTTGGTGATGGTCTTCAGTGCCAGTGCCATCGTGGCCGGCAACCGATTCCAGGATCCCGAGTTTTTTTTGAAGCGACAGATTGCCTGGTTGGGTTTCGGTGTGCTGCTGATGCATCTCACCTCCAGGATCGATTATCAGCTATGGAAGAAGCTGTCGATTCCCATTCTGGTCACCATGGTAGTGCTCTTGGTGATGGTTCTGATCCCCTCCCTTGGAGTTGCGGCAAAGGGGGCGAGGCGCTGGCTGCGATGGGGGCTCATCTCGATTCAGCCGGCCGAGATGGTCAAGCTCGTGACCGTGATCTACCTGGCTGCCTACCTGGCCAGAAAATCGGACAAGGTCACATGGTTTCGGAACGGGCTACTCCCGGTGCTCATTGTCGTCGGCCTTCTCAGCGGACTCGTGCTGCTCGAGCCGGATCTCGGCACCGTCGTGGTCCTGGGACTGGTAACGGTAGGTCTCCTGTTTTTGGGTGGTGCCCGTATCGCACATCTCGCGGGTTTAGCTCTCTGCGCGATTCCGGTGGTGCTGGTCTTGGTCCTCGGTTCCAGCTACCGACGGCAGCGGTTGATGACGTTTCTCGCTCCATGGAAGGACGCCTCGGACGCGGGGTTTCAAATCACGCAATCGTTTCTCGCATTCGGGAGTGGAGGTCCGTTCGGAGTGGGTTTGGGCGAGGGCAAGCAGAAATTGTTCTTCCTCCCGGAAGCGCATACCGATTTTGTATTGGCGCTGGTTGGGGAGGAACTCGGTCTGGCCGGCACGGCCTCCGTCATCGTCCTTTTCGCCGTGTTCGTGTGGCGCGGCTTTCAGATTGCAACCCGGGCACGGATGCCGTTCGGCAAGTATCTTGGGCTGGGGATAACGCTCCTGATTGGGATCCAGGCCCTTGTGAACGCTGCGGTGGTCACAGGTCTGCTGCCGACCAAGGGATTGACGTTGCCATTTGTCAGTTACGGCGGATCTTCCTTGGTCGTGAGTTTTGTGGGCGTCGGGATGCTGCTGAGCATCTCACGAGATCGACATGGGGGCGCATCTAAAGGCGGGCGTGGTGAGTCGGATCGCGGATGACGATTGTCATTGCAGCCGGGGGCACCGGGGGGCATTTGTATCCGGCCATCGCGCTGGCACGCGAGTTTCTGCGACGCAATCCGATGACACAGGTCCTGTTTGTCGGTACATCGCGTGGCCTCGAGTCGAAGGTTCTGGCGCACGAGGGATTCGAGTTGAAGCTGATTAGCGCGAAGCCGGTCATGGGCAGAGGGCCTCTCGAGGTTCTGAGAGGGTTGTGCGCAATGCCTGTGAGTCTTTGGCAATGCCG
>DASVBB010000115.1:0-23491 GCA_036376045.1 Nitrospira sp. | reverse complement strand
GTGCGATCAATTCCACGCCGGGGCCCTGGATCGCATAGGCGCCGGCCTTGCCGAGACTATCCTCGGTCGCAAGGTACCGTTCATGCGCATCCTGATCGAATGGCTTGATCCAGACGCGGGCGCTCGACACTTCCGTTCGTTGGAACTGACGGACCCGACAGATCGCGGTCACGGCCGTCTTCACGAGATGCACCCGGCCGGCAAGCTGCCGCAGCATCGAGCGGGCTTCGGCCAGGTCCCGCGGCTTTCCAAGAACCGCGGCCTCGTGCTCGATCAGGGTATCGCTCGCCAAAACCAGGGCCTCGGGCGACTGTTCCGCCACGGAAGCGGCCTTGGCTCTGGCGAAATCGGCGACGAGATCGCCGGCCGGGAGGTCCGGCCTCATGACTTCTTCGCACTGAGGAGCTTGGACTTCGAAGGGGATCTTAAGCAGGGCGAGCAATTCGCGGCGACGCGGCGACGTGGAGGCCAGAACTAGCCGCATCGGGAGGCCAGCTGGGCGCTCTCATGATCGCTGAGAGAAGGGTCATCCTCTCGGTGGGCATCAGTCATCCTGCCGCTGTCGTAGTCGGCAAGCACGGCCTCGATCTCTGCGACGGAAGAGACAAGGAACATGCGCGCCCGGAGCGCAGCCGCATGCCGAAATCCCTTGCAGTACCATCCCAGGTGTTTCCGCATGCGCCTGAATTGTTGCGGACCCCATTGGGCATCGAATTGCCGGGCATGGGCGAGAAGCATCTCAAATCGTGCGGCCAACGAGGGGATCCAGGGTTGTGGCTGCCATGGCTCTGCCGTCTTTGCATGCCGCCGGGCCTCCTCCTTGTCCCGGAAAAACCATGGCGTTCCCAACGCCGCCCGGCCCACCAGCACGCCGTCCACACCGGTCTCCCTGACACGACGGACGACCTCCGTCAGGGTCTGCACATCGCCGTTGCCGAACAACAGCGTTCCGCTTCCGCGAACGACCTGCGCGGCACGACCGATCGCGGCCCAATCGGCCTCGCCTCGATACATTTGTTGCAACGTTCTCCCGTGGAGCGAAATGACCGCCGGGGATTCGATCAAGAGATGCTCGATCCAGCGCTCGACGATCACCTCGTCATAGCCGAGACGCGTCTTGACCGAGAGCGGGATCGCCGATCGGACCGGGGCAACTGCGTGGTTTCGGCGGGCATTCAGTCGAGCAATCAACTCTACTCTGGCAGCCTTCACTCCGGCGGCGATCAATGTTTGGCCGGCGGTCCAATCGGCGATGCCCTGCCGCGCCGCACGCATGATCGCATGGGCCAGATCAGGTGTCCTGATTAACCCGGCTCCCGAGCCCGACGACGCGACATTGCGGGAGGGACAACCCATGTTGATGTCCAGGCCATCGAACCCCAATTCGCACACCACGTGAGCCGCTTGATAAAACAGATCTGGATCCTTCCCGTACAATTGCGCGACGATCGGACGCTCGGCATCGTCGTAGTGCAACGAGTCCAGGAGAAACTCCGGACCGCGGCACACGTCATGTACATGGGTAAATTCGGTGAAGATGACGTCCGGTTTCCCTTGGCGAGCGGTCATCAGCCGGAACGCGGAGTCGGTCACGCCGTCCATGGGAGACAACCCGATCACGGGAGTGGGCAGTCTGTTCCAAAACGTCATCGGCAGGTCTCCAGGATCGCCCGGCCGGCCGTATTCGCATCCTCATACGCCGCACGTAACGTGGCAGCCTCCCGGCGGGCCATCTCCAGGAACGCGGGAGCCCGCTCCGACACGAACTCCAGGAACCGGTCGATCTTCAGCAGGAAGAAATCATAGGGGCCCTCGGCTGGTCTGGCTTTGAGGAACCACCATGGCACAAACTCCTCGAGCGAGAGTCCCTGCTGGGTCAGATGTCCGCAGGTTTCAGGAAACATGTCGGACAGTTCTCCACCCCAATGAAGAATTTCGTGAGGCAGATAGCGATGAACGTAGCGCTCAAGCCCGGACGGATCGTCTGCAGTGGCGCTCCACAACGTTCCCACTGGCGGCTGTTGCCCGGAGGCGATCTTCGCATAGCTGACATACTCGGCTTCCAGGTCAAGCCGGTTAACGCGACCATCATGTGGCCAATACGGTGGCAGCTGAGGAGTCGGATCAGGGACCGGCGTCGCGTTGTTCAGCAGCTGTTCGACGGTGGCTCCGACCAGCGCACGGGCCCGGGCAAATTCTTCCACAATCACGTCGACCGGTTTGGTATCCACCTCGAGGGCCACGCCCCGGAGGTTGCAGAGTCGCGGGTGCGCGAAGACCTGCTCCAAGAGCGTCCACGACACCGCTGGAATTGGTGCGGCATGCGCATCGATCCATTCGGGATGCAGATCCTCCGAGCTCGCCTGAGTGGTCTCATGAACCGCCAGACCGGCCAGGTGGATTTCAATAATGCGCTCCATCGGAAATGTGTCGAGGAATTCATCGACAAATTGCTCCAGCGATGAGTGCCGACGTGCGGCGGAGTAGCGATAGACGGTCCACAAGTGCCCGATGTCGAGCACGAGTCCGCAAGCCGTGCGTTCGCACACGAGGCGAAAATATTCAGGCACCCCGATCGTTCCGGCCATGAAATAGGTGAGCGGCGGCATTTCCAGCAGAAACAGAGGCCCCATTCCCTCTCCCGGCTCCAGACTCTTGTCGAGTCGCTCTTGCACCAGCGCGATATTGTCCGCCACAAGGCGTGCGCTCTCAGGCGTATATAAAGGCGGGAGATAGGTGCCGAAGGAATACCCCGCCATCTGCTTGGTTGCGCATTCATGATTGATCCAAGGACTGGCCAAAAGGTGTAACTGGGCTGCAACGTCGTTGAGGTCTCGTTCGAGAAAGGATGAGGTCGAGAACTCCGGCTGCGTAATCCACAATCCTTCGCCGTGATAGGCCAAGGGCATGCGTGCGAAGGACCGTTTGACGGCCTGCAGCGCCGTCGTCTCCGCCCGAAAAATTTCGAGATAGGCCGGTCCGGACGGCTGGCCCTCGAACCGGCTCATGAGATCCCAAAGATCCGGGGAGTAGACATCGACGGAGAGTCCGACCCCGAGCCTGGGAACGGCCTCCGCCCGCCGCTGAAACTGTCGCTGGACCGACATCCGATGCTCCGTCATGGCCCCTTGTGCTGTGACAATAATTGGCCTAGTCTAGTCTCGGAACCCCTTGTTTGACAAGGCAACTCTCGATGAGGGCCGGATAAAGCTGTCTGCTATACTTGGCTTACGCCGCAGGGGGGCGGCCCTCACGAGTCGTCCATGAATCACGTCGAATCGCGAGAGGCCGATGGTCGGTCAGAATGAGCCGCCTTCCCAGCACCAACAATCCGTACGCACGGTGGTAGCCCATATGATGACGCCGGGGGTCATACAGGTGCCGGGCGATGTGTCCGTCAGCGAGGCGGCCTTGCTCTTGGAACGGGAGCATGCGCCCTGCCTGTTGGTGAAGGACACCGACACGGCGTTCGGGTTGATGACGCCGGGCGACATTGTGAGAAAAGTAGTGGCGCGGGGGCTGGAACCCCACGATATCGAAGTCCGCAGCATCATGACACGCCCCGTACAGTTCATCGAGTACAACGAAGCACTGGAAGAAGCCTCAATGATGATGGTGGCGACAGGCGCCTCGTTGTTGATCGTCACGAAAGAGAACCAGCCGGTCGGCGTCTTGAGCGCACAAGACTTGATGCTCACGCCTCCCCGACGTCCGACGAACATCGCGGCTGTTGTCACGGTGCTCGACGAAGGCGCGGCCCTGCAGCAGGCGTATAATGCGAACATTGTCGAGTTGAGCCATGTCGGCGCCCGCGTCGATTCGGCATCCATCCTAAAGGCTCGGACACGCGTCATGCTGGCATTTTCCTTGCCCGGTCAAAATACGCCGCTCACGATCCACGGCAAGGTGTTGTCGTTATCACCGGCCGCCCCAGGATCCTCCGGAGAGCGTGCGGTTGGCGTGGAGATTCAATTCGCCGATCTCTCGCCCACCGATCTGGCTCGTCTCAAAGCCTGGACGCTTCAGGCAATTCCCCCTGCCCCCGATCAGGCCTAACGTTATCCTCGTCGTTCTTTGACCAAACGCCCCGCTACTGATAAAATTTTCTCTCAACCCACTATTCACAGAATGGACAGAACTTCATGAAGACCACTCCCACCCGTTCGCGCACGATGCCGTCCAATGAGGTTGTGCTGAGCCAAGTCCGCTCGCTCCTCGAATCTCCGGAAGACGATGTATCCGCCACCCTGGTGAAGGAGATTCTGGTCGGCATGCTCAAGTTGCATGACGCGCACCTCGAGCCTCTGGACCTCAAGATCGTCAACCGCGCGATTAAGGAGCTCCGTCACGCGTTTCGCGTCTTCAGGGACTATCACCACCGCAAGAAAGTCAGCATTTTCGGATCGGCCCGCACGACACCCGATGACCCGAACTATCAGATCGCGTTCGAATTCTGCCGCAGGATCGTCGATGAAGGCTTCATGGTCATTACGGGCGGTGCGGACGGCATCATGCGTGCGGCTCAAGAAGGTGCGGGCAGAGAGAACAGCTTCGGCGTGAATATCATGTTGCCGTTCGAGCAAGGGCCGAACAATACCATCGCGGACGATCCCAAACTGGTCACGTTCAAGTATTTTTTCACGAGGAAATTGATTTTCCAGAAGGAAGCCAATGCCATCGCGCTGTTCCCGGGAGGCTTCGGCACTCACGATGAAGGGTTTGAAATCCTGACGCTGGCCCAGACCGGCAAGAGTGATCCTCAGCCGATTATCTGCCTGCAGGCGGAAGGATGCGGGTACTGGGATGAATGGTACCGATTTATCACGCGCCAGATGCTGGATCGCCGGTTGATCAACCCTGAAGACCTCGGACTGTTCAAGATCACGAGCTCCGTGGAAGAAGCCATCGCGGAAATCAGGTTATTCTACCGGCGGTTTCACTCCACTCGCTACGTCGGGCGTCAAATGGCGATGCGGTTGCAGAGTCCGATCTCGGCGGAACAAGTCGCCGCTATTCACGACCAATTTTCTGATTTGCTCCTCGAAGGGACGTTCGAGCTTCGCGGCGCTCTGCCCGAAGAACTGGATGAACCGGATTTCAAAGACCTGCCTCGGCTGGTCTTTGCCTCGAACAGGCTCAGCGCTGCACGACTGCGGCAGCTGATCGACCATGTCAACCGCTTGTGACCCGTAGAAGATCCCCATCTGCATTCGCATAACGGGCTTTTGTCTCTGCACATCCCGTGGTATGCTCGGTGCCAATGGCCCGCTCCGGTTCCCGACAACATTTTCCGCTTGCGCCGTCCGTTGTGCTCTATCACGCAGAATGTGCTGATGGTTTCGGCGCAGCCTGGGCCCTCTGGCGTCGTTTTCCCCAGGCGCGCTTTCTTCCGGTCAAGCACGGAGTGCCGCCTCCTGACGGACTGAAAGGCGAACGGGTCGTCATCGTCGATTTCAGTTATGCCCGGGACCTCCTGGAAGGGATGGCGAGCGAGACCGACCGGCTGCTCGTGCTGGACCACCACATTACCGCGGAGAAGGCACTGGCTGGGTTGCCCTATGCGTACTTCGATATGAAAAAGTCCGGCGCCGTCCTCGCCTGGGAATGGGCGCATGACCATCCGGTGCCATGGCTGCTGGACTATATTCAGGACAAGGATTTATGGACGTGGGCCCTGCCGATGAGCCGGGAAATCAACGCGGCCGTGGCCTCTCATCCGTTCGAATTTCATCTCTGGAATAGTTTCAAGCAGAAGGAGCTGGAACAGGAAGGCCGGGCCATTTTGCGATACGAACAGGAGCTTGTGAACAAGCTCGCCAGCCAGGCCGTGTCCGTTGAATTTCAAGGCGAGACGGTGCCTTCTGTACAAAGCGCGATCTTGACCAGCCAGATCGGCGAGCGGCTGTCAGCGGACGCGCCGTTCTGCATTATGTGGCATGACCGCGACGGCCGTCGGTACTACAGCATGCGTTCTCGTGAGGACGGCACGGACGTGGGCGCCATCGCCGCGTCATTCGGAGGCGGCGGCCATACGCATGCGGCGGGGTTCTCGATTCCGCTCGGGCCCGATGGATCACTGCCGCCGAATCCTGCTCTGCCTCGAACCCTCGTCGACCGCCGTCGTTCCAACTCCTAGGCGCAGGGCGGTATGATCCCGCTCCAGGACGACAATCCCACTGCACGCCCCCCCGTCGTCACGATCGCGTTCATCGGCCTCTGCGTGCTCGTGTTCTTGTACCAGGCCAGTCTTCTCCCGGAGCCTTCCGAAGCCTTCATCGTTCACTATGGGGCGATCCCGGCGTTGTTGTTCGGCGAAGCAGACCTGCCTCCGTCAATCGCCGTCGGCATCCCGGCTTTCGGCACCTTGCTGACCAGTATGTTCCTGCACGGCGGCTGGATGCACCTCGTCGGCAACATGCTGTACCTCTGGATCTTCGGCGACAACGTGGAAGATGTCATGGGACATGGCCGCTTCGTCGTATTCTATCTTGCGTGCGGCGTGTTGGCGGCGTTGAGTCATGCCGTCACGGATCCGACCTCCACGATTCCGATGGTTGGCGCCAGCGGTGCGATCTCGGGCGTCCTCGGCGCCTACATCCTCTTGTTTCCACGGGCGCACGTGCTCGTGTTCATGCCGGGCGTCGGCATGCTGCGGGTGGCCGCCGGCGTGGTGCTCGGCCTTTGGTTCGTCATGCAGCTGCTCAGCGGCGGAATGAGTATCGGCGGCCCGGGCGGAGGGGTGGCCTTCTTCGCGCACATCGGCGGCTTTGTGGCGGGGATGGTCCTGATCAGGTTCTTCAAGCGTCCGGACGTGCCGTTCTTCTCGCCGCCGAGAAACAGCCGATGGGATGTCTGAGATCAACGTACGCTAGGCGTCGATCAACTCACGGATCTTCTCGACTAACCCGCGCTGGCGGTACGGTCGTCTCAGCAGGAACCGGCGATTGATGCGGTGGGAGATAATGGCCTCGTCGTCATACCCGGTGACGAAGAGCGCCTTCATCGTCGGATGCTGTTTCAGCAGACGCTTAGCCAGCTCCCGGCCGCTGATCTCCGGCATCAGGAGACCGCTGATCGTGATGTGCACGGCGCCGGTATACTGCTGCGCCAGCATCAGCGCTTCAACCGGTGAGGTCGCCTCCAGCACCTCATACCGGTGCCGCCGTAAGGTGGCCAGCGCCAGCTTCCGTTCAATCTCATGAGGCTCGACCAATAGTACGGTCTCCTGTCCCTTTGCTGCGACCGAGTATTCCGCCGGATGGGTGGCCGTCACCACACCGGTCAACGCGGGCAGATAGATACGGACCGTCGTGCCCTGACCGGGCAGACTCGCGACGTCCACATGCCCGCCGTGCTGCTTCACGATCCCGTAGACCGACGTTAATCCGAGACCGACATTGGTCTCCTTCGTTGAAAAGAACGGTTCGAACATCCGTGACTGCGTATCTCTCGTCATGCCGCTTCCGGTGTCGCCGACTTCGATCCGTACTGCCGACATGCGGCTTTGAGTTCCCAGCGATGGCAGTCCGCCAACGCCGGATTGCACCGGTGAAATGCCGATGGTCAAGCGACCGCCTTGCGGCATCGCATCACGCGCATTCAAGGCCAGGTTTAACAGCACCTGCTCGATACCCTCGCGATCGACCTCGACATCAAGCGGGCCCGGTTCAATGGTGATCTGACAGTGAATCCGCTCGGGCAGGAGGCCGCGAATGGTGGCACTGAGATCCTCCATCACCGTTTGCATGGAGATGACATGGCGAAATTGCCGGTGCTGGAGATCGAGCGTCGCCAATTGGGCCGTCAGTACGGCAGCCTGCTCACCCGTCCGGAAAATCTCGTCAACCGGCCGGTACAGAGGATCCTCCGGGAGCAGGTGTGACAGCACCACGCCCGTTTGCTTGCCGATCACCGAGAACAGATGGCTGAACTCATTGGCCAGTCCGCTCGTAATCCGGCCGATCGCCTCCATTTTTTGTGCTTCGAACAGCTGACGTTCGAGACCTTGCCGCTCGGACTTTTCCTGCTGGACCATGGCGTTGGCTTTTGAGAGATCCTCCTTCAAACCTTTGATTCGGATTTCCAGTTGCTCTCGCGAAACCTGGAGCGTCTGCTCCGTCTTTCTCAAGGCTTCGATGTTGTGGAGCAATTGGGTTTTTTGCTGCCGCTCGGATCCGATGGTTTCGAGCGCCATCCCATAGAACATTGCCATCACGAGGAGCACCGGCACACCCATCAGCTGGCCGACCGACAGCGTCCCCGTCTGCACACTTCCTTGGTACAGGACGACACCGTAGCCGGCGCAGAGCAGGAGCGAAAAGGCAATGACATGGGAGAGCCGCCGCAGGGAGGCCGCAATGAGCATCAAAATGAAATACGCCAGATACAGCTCCGATCTGGCATGGCCCGACAAGTACATGATGCCGGTGACCAATGCGGTATCGACGGAGATGAGGGTACCGCTGAACCAGGCGGCCTGCAGGATAGAGGACGGAACGGCCAGCAGGCAGCCGATCAAGACGATCAGCCCGCCGACGATGAATTCGCTCGTGACGCGGGAGACGACCGGCTCGGGCCCGAACAACAACTGGTAGGCCAGCATGATACCGACCAGTGCCTGAAGCACGACGTACCGGCCGCGAGAGACAGCCCCGGCGTCATCTTCGATGAGAGAAGTCTGAAGGGTCTCGGGAACCGGAAGGCTGTTCGGCATGATTCCCCTTGAATGCCGAACCACTCACCAGCAATTCCCGTACCGACCCTCAGACGGCAAAATAAACTGATTTTCGTGAGTTCAGGCTTTTGTCGAGCGCTCAGTTTCGGCCACGGCCTACACAAAGTCACAAAATCGAACGCACCGAGCAGGAAAAAAGAGAGACGGCCGGTGTGGGGACTTCTCGAATCGGACCGGATCTAGGCACGAGCGGCAAGCAGGCGTTGGCGCAATTTGTCCGCGCGCGCTTGGGCGGTGGCGCGGTCACTGGCAAGAAATGTGACGTGGCCCATCTTACGGCGCGGCCGTATCTCGCGCTTCCCATAGTCGTGCAGGAAGGTATTAGGGAGAGCCAGAAGTCGCCGACATTCGGCATCTTCCGCGATCGTCTCAATCTCGCCACCGATCAGGTTGACCATGGCGGCCTGGCTCAACAGCTGTACGTTCTCCGGCGGCAGACCGCAGACCGTCCGCACTTGCTGTTCAAACTGTGAAAGGCTGCAGGCATCGAGCGTGTAATGGCCGGAATTGTGCGGACGTGGAGCCACTTCGTTGATCTGCAGGACGTTGCCTGGCAGCAGAAACAGTTCCAGACAGAAGAGACCTATGCCCTCCATGCGTTCGATGACGGCCCGAGCCAATGTCTCGGCCCGTTCGACGACGACGGGAGGGACCACGGCCGGTACGAGCGTGGTTCGGAGGATCCCCTGTTCATGCTCGTTCTCAACCAGCGGATACACGATCGTCTGACCATCGACGCCGCGCGCCACCAGAATCGAAAGCTCGCGTTCGAAGGGGACGAACGCTTCCACGATCCACTGCATCCCGGGTCTCGCAGAGGCCGCGATCGACGGCAGGACGGCGGGCACCGCCGAGGGCTCATCAATCCGCCATTGGCCTTTGCCGTCATAGCCCGCCATAGCGGTCTTGCACACCACGGGACCGCCCACTTCCCGAATAGTCTCGAGCACACGTGGCGGATCTATAAGGGCGGCAAATCGCGGAACGGGGAAGCCGTGGCCGGCGAGAAATCTCTTCTGGACGAGGCGATTCTGGATATGGCGCAACACACCGCCCGAGGGCCGCACAGGTCTCTCCCGTTCGAGCCGCTCACACAAGTCCGCCGGGACATTCTCCCATTCATAGGTGACGACGGAGGCGACCGCGGCAAACGCAGTCGCGGTGGTGAGATCGGTAAATGGGGCGGCAAACGAATGGGTAGCGAGGCGGTGCGCCGGCGCGTCAGGGTCTGGGTCCCACACGGCGACTCGATATCCCAGTGTAGTCGCAGCACGCGCGAACAGCGCACCCAACTGGCCGCCGCCAAGAACGCCGAGCACCGATCCGGGTTCGATCGCTCGAGGAATCACGACCGGCGACGCGGCGCCGCCGTCTGCCCGGCAATTGAGCCTTTGGCTTCCGGCGATTTCAGTACGGTCCTGGTTTGAGTGGTGCGAAATGCTTTGACTCGATCGGCGATCTCCGGGTAGCGACCGGCCAGGATCTGTGCGGCGAGCAGCCCGGCATTTTCCGCACCGCCGATCGCCACGGTGGCAACGGGGATGCCGCGAGGCATTTGCACGATCGAGAGCAGTGAATCCAGCCCGCGGAGATTTTCCGTGGGGATGGGGACGCCGATCACGGGTAAGTGCGTTTTTGCGGCGAGCATGCCGGGAAGATGGGCGGCGCCACCGGCACCCGCGATGATGACTTGAATGCCTTTAGCGGGCGCCTGCTCGGCATACGCAAACAAGCGGTCCGGCGTACGGTGGGCGGATACGACCATCAATTCGTTTGGAATGCCCAACTCGCTCAACACGGCCACGGCTTTTTCGAGGATTGGGAAATCAGATTTGCTTCCGCCGAGCACGCCGACGATCGGACGGGAACCCATGGCCGACGAGGACAGTGAACTGGTGCGCTTCGCTTTTCGCCCCACCCCCACTCCTTTGAATTGAGCACCCGCCGGGCTCCCACCTTAGCGGCTCTCGAGAGGCCGGTCAAGCGCGGTCAAGCGGCAATAAATACCGGTTCTTGAAGAGAAATTGACCCATTGAGTCATTTTCCTCTATGATGAAGCTTCGACGCACATTTGCCGCATCCGAAGAGGCCTTCGGTGGCAGGTTTAGGACACAGCTTACGCGAAAAGGTTCGCCTGCTCGTCAAGCAACGAACCGGCCTGGATGAGATCGCGGTGGACGATCTCGCGACCTCCAGCAAACTGCAGTCGTGGGAAGCCGTCCAAATCCCCGAGCGCCTGCGGTTTTCCTCCCGCCTTGCCATCAAACTTGTCCTGTTATTTCTACTGATCATTGCCTTTGTGCCCTGGACACAAACGATCACCGTGAGCGGGCAACTGTCCGCCTACACGCCCTACGAGCGTCCGCAAGACATCGAATCGCAGATCACCGGCCGCATCAAGAAATGGCATATCTTCGAAGGTGTCCGGGTCAAGCAGGGTGACCTGATCCTGGAGCTCGACGACTACGATCCGAATTTCATGTCGCCCAATCTGCTGTCGCTGCTTGAACAGCGCAAGCAGGCCTTGATCGAAACCCGGCGTGCCGCCTTCGGAAGGGCCGAGCAACTGGATAAGCGCATCAAGGAGATGCAGAACCTCGTCAAAGCCGCCGTCCCTTCAGCCCAAGCCAGAGTGGTCGAAGCGGAAAGCAAGGTCCGTGAAGCCTATCAGAAGGTGGAAGCGGCGAAGATTGCCGTCGCCACCGCCGAATTGAACGTCGACCGCCACAAGCAACTGGCCGAGCAGGGGCTCGTGTCCCAGCGCGAACTCGAAGTGACCATCCAGGCGGCGATTGGCTCAAAAGCCGACCTCACCGGCGCCCAGGCCCATCTCAAGGCCGCGGAACAATCTATGAAAGCCTTGAGCTTCGGACGAGACCAGGTCAGCGCGGAGGTTTTGCAGCGTCTGCTGGATGCCGAAGCGGCCCGCGATGCCTCCGTGGCCGAGGCCGCCAAAGCCACCGATCAGTTGGCCGATGTGGCGCTCCGCATGTCGAATGCCGAGCAACGCCGCGTGGCCAGCCGCATCATGGCACCGATCGACGGCACGGTGGTCAGGATGGCCGAAACCGGGGTCGGAGAGACCGTTCGACCCGGTGACAAGCTGGTCAGGATCTCACCGGCCAGCGCCGACAAGGCCGTTGAAATGGTCGCCGAAGGCCTCGATGCTCCATTGCTCAACGTCGGCCGCAAAGTGAAGATCCTGTTTTACGGCATTCCCGCGATTCCGTTGCCGGCCTGGCCCGAACTCATGGCAGGGACCTACCAGGGCGTCATCAAAGTCATCGATCAGGTCGACGACGGCAAGGGCAATTTCCGCTTCTGGGTCGTTCCCGATCCGGAAGAAAAACCCTGGCCTCCTCAGGAACACGTGCGCCAGGGCACGAAGGTGATGGGCTGGGTCATCCTAAACCGTGTGCCGCTCTGGTATGAGCTATGGCGGCGATTCAACCTCTTCCCCCCCGACTATCAGGAACGTCCACCGAGCCTGATCGACACCCTCTTGCCGAAGGCGGGACGGGGTGCGAAGTAGCCTCGCATCCCTTCACATTTGTCATCGAGTCTCTCGTCCGCACCTTAGCACTTCAAACGTAACGCCATCGTCAGGCGCCTTTATGCGGCCATCATGAAAGGAGTGTGCCCTATGTCTCATCGACTTGTGCTCGTCGGCCTGGTGTTCTGTCTCGGGCTGCTCTGCGACCGAACGTTCGCCGCCGAGCCGCCCAACAAACGGGAACTGCCGCCCATTCCCCTGAGCATCGATGAAATCCATGCGTGGATCGACCGCACGCATCCGCTCCTGAAGGGAGCCGGCACCGAGAAGGTGACGGCCCGCGGGAGGATGCTCAAAGCGTTGGGGGCGTTTGAACCAACCGTCGTCAACGACACCGAGCTCGAGCGGTTCATCTCAAGCAGCAATCCCAGCGCAGGCACCCAGACCGGCGGCTTTAACGACACGCTGGTGGAAGCCCGGCATCCTTGGGGTTTCCGCTACAGCGCCGGCGTCAGACAGGCGATCGGAGACGCCAAGATCCCGGATCTCTCGTTCAATAACGGCAATCAGCAAGTACTGCTCGGCGGGTTCTTCCCGCTGTTGCGCGGGCTGATGACGAACCCTGAAAACGCCGAGCTGCAGCGATCTGAGCTCGCCGATCCGCGTGCGGATGTGCGCATCGCACAAACGAGACAAGACCTGTTTCTCGCGGCAGCCACGCAGTTCTGGGACTGGGTCGCGGCGGTGAAGTTCCTGGAAGTCCAACGCCGCGCGGTGGGCATTGCCGAAGATCGCTTCCGGCAGGTGGAAGGCCGTGCCAAGGCCGGTGCAGTCGCACCGCTTGACGTCGTCGAGGCCAATCAGGAAGTGCAGCGCCGGCGCGAGGTCGCCATTGCCGCCCAGCGGTTCGTCGAGCAAGAGCAATTGAAGCTGTCCATGTTCCTCTGGGAGAGCAACGCTCCGGTGCCGCCGCCGTTGGAACGGGCGCCGGAATTCCCGGCCCAAGTACTCGTTCCGACGCCGGAGACGATCAAGGCGCACAAGCTCCAGGCGAAGGCCGATCGTCCGGAGATCAAGGAGATCGGCATCGAGGCCAAGCTCAACAACATCGACCTCGAGCTGGCCAAGAACAATCTGCTTCCCAGCCTGGATGCCGAAGCCGCTCCGGCCCGGCAACCGGAAAAGTTCGTGTTGGGCCTGGGCTACCGGTTTGGCCTCGAGCTGCGGATTCCAATCATGCAGCGGCGGAGCCGGGGGGAAGTCCTGGAAGCTCAGGGCAAGGCCGATCGCTTCGTGCTCACGCAACATTTCCGTGAGCAGCAGGTGGTCATCGACGTGGACAATGCCTTGTCGGCCATTGAGCGGGCCAAGGAACGGATCAGCGCGGCCGTGGAATCCCTTCGTCTGGCCAAGACGTTGGAAGATGGAGAGCGGTTCCGCTTCAGTTTGGGCGCCACGAGCGTGTTGTTCGTCAACTTGCGGGAGCGCAATTCTGTGGATTCCGAAGGACAGGTTATCCGCGCGAAGGCGGATTATCAGAAAGCATTGGCGCTCTATCAGTGGTCGATCGGGGCGTGGGGCAAGTCATTGCCCTCGAGTGTCCCTGTGATCTACCGGGGGCGGGACTGAACGGCGAAGAGTTGGCTTTTTCCCCTGTACTTTGATAGCGTTAGGGTTCGGTTCTGGCAGCGGCTCTCCAGCCGCTTGACGAACAAAGGCGGGTGTCCGTGCAGAGTCATGTGGACGAACAACCCAACCTCTTTCAGTCGGTGGTCGGGTACGTTGGCCTGCTGTTACGGCTCGAACGGCGCCTGCTGGCCCTCGTGGTGTCCTACTCGCTTGCCATCGGGTTGTTTTCGCTGATCGTTCCTCTGACCGTCCAAGAGCTCACCAATACGTTTGCCTTTGCCATCCAGCCTGTGACCATCGTCACGTTGGCCGGCGTCATGATTGCGGCCCTCCTCTTCGTCGGTGCCTTCCGCTCGCTGCAATACTATGCTGTCGAAGTGTTGGAGCGGCGCCTCTTCGCCCGCGTCGCCATCGGGATGGCGCAGCAGATTCCGCAGCTGCAGGTCCTCGGCTTCAGACCCCGTTACGCCAACCACTTCATGGAAACGGTGTTCATGCAACGCGCGCTTTCCGTCCTGCTGGTCGACCTGATCAACGTCGTCGTAGGCGGTGCCGTCGGCATGACGATTCTCGTGTTTTACCATCCGTATTTCCTGCTCTACAACGCGCTGCTCCTGGCAGGATTCAACATCGTGTTTCTGCTCTCGCACGGAGGCCTCAGGGCCACAATCGATATGTCCCACGCGAAGTACGACACCCTCCACTGGATGCAGGAGATTTCGTATAACCTGCTGCACTTCAAGGCGACCGATAGCCGGGCCATCCTGATGCAGCGGACTGATGAGCTGGTGGGGAAATATATCGAACGGAGACAGACCCGCTTCGGAATACTCATCCGGCAATACCTGGGGTCGGTGGGCTGGCAGGCCATCGCACACGGCGGACTCATTGCCACCGCGGCGTGGCTCTTATCCATCGGTCAATTGACGTTAGGACAATTAGTCGCGGCCGAGGTCGTGGTCAGCGGCTTGCTGTCGAGTTTTGACGAGGTCGTGAAACGGATGGGGCATATTTTTTACTTCATGACCGGCTTGAAGGAACTGGATTTCGTGCTGTCGCTTCCGAAGGACCAGGCATCGTCGTCGCTGTCGGTCCCACTTCCCGACCCTACGGTGCACGGTATCCGGCTCACGTGCAAGGATCTGACGGTCCATCACCCGGGTGTGCCGGCAATCTTCCAGCAGTTCAATATCGAGGTGACGCCCGGCGAAAAGATCGGCATCTATGCCAGCTCGACGGCGGCAAAAACGGCACTGGCACGCGTCTTATCGGGTCTTGAGGCTCCGACCGGCGGAGTGATCCGCTACAACGGCGTGGACCTGCGCCACATCGACATGGGCACCATCAACCGCTGCCGCGGCTTTATGATTGATTCACAGCTGACGCTCTTCGAAGGCACCATCGAGGACAATATCGTCCTGGGCCGGTCCTACATTCCGTACAGCGACGTGCGATGGGCATTGCGCTTCGCCGAACTCGAAGAAGACGTCGATGCCCTCCCCCAGGGGCTGAAGACGCACATCCGGTCTCCCGGGAAAATCCTGGCGCCGACACACATTATCCGTATTCTGCTGGCGCGCGCCATTCTGGCCCGCCCGCAGATTTTGACTTTCGACGGGATTCTTCATAACCTGCAGCCGGTCTTGCGCGAAACCCTGCTCCGGCGGCTCTGTTCGAAGGACGAGCCGTGGTCGGTGATTTTCGTGTCCAACGATCCGAACCTCACGCCGCATGTCGACCGGCGGTTAATCCTCGAGTAAGGAGACCAGGTGTTTTTGCTCCGATGGCTGCGATCGTTTCGTCCCAGTGCCTCGCAGGTGCTGATCAGCCTGCTGATCGCCGGGCTCGGCTGGTTGAGCGGAGGTGCGTTGAGCAAGGTCGATCAGGACCTCCGCATCATGTATACGGAATATACCCTCGGGGCGGCGGATCTCGCCCACATTTCGGCAGACGTGATGCGTTATCGCAACACGATCATCCGCGCGCTGCAGGCGGATAGCGAAAAGGATTTCGAACGGATTACCGAGTCGCTCCCGGGTCAGCGGGCAAGGGTCCAGCTCGCCGTGGACCGCTACGCGGCCGCCGGCCTTCGTGTCTCCCGCAGCGGGAGAAGCGAACCGGAGGACATCGAAGCCGTCCGCAAGAGTCTGGATCAGTACTTTTCTGCGGCCAGCACGACGATCGATCTCCTGGCCCGTGAATGGACCGCCTCCTCACCTTCCGAGCGCGACCGCCTCCGCCGCAATGCCGAAGAGCATGCCGCCGACAACGCCGGCCCCAAGATGATCCAAGTCAGCCTCGCGTTGGACCGTCTGTTGGATACCGTGGCCGACGTGGCCAAGGATATGCGTGATGAAGGCACGAAGGCGATTCAGTCAACCAGCATCATGCTCGTCGGAGGAAGCTTTTTCATCGCGCTGCTCAATCTTTTCCTGAGCAAATCCCGGGTTCCAGTCCGGCCGGAAGCCCACCGCGAGTCCGAGCCGACGCGTGAACCCTTGCGCCCGGCAATGCCGCTGCCGCCAGCCGCGAATCCCCATCAACCTTTGAGATCATAAGCGTTCGATCCGTTCAGGGATTCCGCCGGACCGCGCTGAGCAGTTCTTGTTGTTCACGCGGTGTGAGGGGCTTCCAAGCGCCGGAGGGCAGTCCGGCCAGCGTCAGGTGCATGATCCTGACGCGATGCAGCACAACGACTCGATAGCCCACCGCCTGACACATCCGCCGAATCTGCCGATTTCTCCCCTCGGTCAACACGATGCGGAACCGCCTGGGCCCGAGGCGTTCGACGCGGCAAGGCTTGGTCCTGCTCCCGAGGATGACGACGCCCGCGGCCAGGCGGTCCAGCGCGGCCTGATCGTAGGGTCGATCCACCATGACCTCATACTCCCGCTCGTGCCCGAACTCCGTGCGAAGAATCTCGTTCACGATATCGCCGTCGTTCGTGAGGAGAATCAGGCCCGAAGAATCCTTGTCGAGACGCCCGATCGGAAATATCCGCTCCGGATGGCCGATCTCCTGGATGATATTGCGGGGAACGTGGGCTTCACTGGTCGTGGTCACGCCGACAGGCTTGTGATACTTGATGTAGATCCGTGCCTGACCCCAGGGGATCACCTCCCCGTCGCGGGCGATGACGTCCGAGGCACTCACTTGATCTCCCAGCTTCGCCACCAGGTTGTTGATGGTGACGCGCCCGGTCTCAATCAGCCGATCGGCTTCCCGCCGAGAGCAGATGCCGTGCTCGGTGAAGAATTTATTGATGCGAATGGTGTCGGTCACTGAGGAGACGCGTTGCGCGCTTGATTGAGATGTTCTTGCCTAGTGAACCCGTCGTCCGGCCTTCACTCGTCCCAGGATGCGGTAAATCAGACGCGCGATGCAAAACTGCGGAGCCGCAAATCCTTTGATCGGCGCAATCTCGCTGATGTCCATCCCGAGGATGCCAGGACCGTTGGCCAACGCAGTGACGAGATTCAAGGTATCGTACCATCCGAGTCCACCCGGTTCGGGTGTGCCCAGCGCCGGGACGAGGGAGGCATCAAGCCCGTCACAATCAAAGGTAAGATACACCGGCCCACGACAGGCCTTCACCACATCCGGAATCCAGCGCGAGGATTTTCCCTCGTAGGGGCCTGCCGGATCCAGCAGCTGGGCGGCGAAAAATGTCGAGATCTGATCGCTGCTCTCGATCCGGTCAACTTCTTCCGGGCAGATCGACCGGATGCCGACCTGCACCAACGGCAACCCATCGTCGGCCACACGCGCCATGACGCTGGCGTGGCTGTAGAGATTGTCCTGATAGGCATGCCGGAGATCGCCATGGGCATCGATCTGCACAACGGTCAGATTGGAATACCGTTTGGCATGCGCCCGTATGGCGCCTAATGCGCCCGTGTGTTCCCCCGTCAGAGTGACGAGAAACCGCCCCTTGCCCACGTGGGGCCGTACGAATCCTTCAATGGCCTCGACCGCCTCCCGATCCACTTTGCCCTTCAGATCCAGCGGGGCGACAGTAGCAATGCCGCCCCACTCGCGATACGGCTCACAGCGAAGCATCTCGTCGTAGAACTCTACTTGATGCGAGGCTTCAATGATGGCCGACGGACCTTCGTCGGAACCCTGAATGTAGCTGGAGGTGTGCTCGTAGGGCGCAGGCAGCACATAGACGCCGGCCCCATCCGGGTGGCACCAAGGTTCTTCGAGTCCCAGAAAATTATGCTGAAAGCCTTCCCACCCAGCGGGAAGCGTCATGGGCATGTACTCGCAGGCTGCTGCAGAGGGCTCGAGTGCCGCTCGGCTTGGACAGCGTAATTAGCGGCGGGCCCGCTTCGGCAGATTCTCAAGAGGAATGAACACCGCCAGCGCGACGACGGTGGTCCATCGCCCGGGTTTTCCAATCGCCGACTGTGTAATGTTCAAAGTCCGCACAATCTTACCACCCATCTTGAACACTTGTTCCCGTTCTTTCCAGGCGATGTTGGGATCGAACTCAACACCTAATGTGGTGGCGAGCATTTGCGCAGCCAAATCCTCGGTATACTCACCGGTCTCCTCGTCGGTTTCTCCGTGCGCGTGATGTTCCGACAGGTATCCGTACGTCCGGCGATCCGTCGGGATCGCCAGGCCGATTGAGGCGGAGATCAACCGGTTACGCTCATTGGTTTCCGAGCGGGCCATGACGCAATGCGTAATTTCACCCGGATTCAGTAATTTTTCGCCGCGCTTTCGGGGAATGATCTTGCAGTTGGGCGGAAGGATGGACGACACGCTGACGAGGTTGCAGTAGGCCACACCGGCGCTGCGCAGTGCTTGCTCAAAGGAGGCCAGCTTTTCACGGTGGACGCCGACTCCTCTGGTCAGAAACATGTGCGTAGGTACCATCGTCTCTTCTCCCTTGCTTCGTCCAACCGCGAGAAACGCCAGCCCTCACGCGAACTTTCGTCAGGCAACTGGGCCGCTGTTGTACCAAGAAAGTCCGCGGATCGCAATATCCCCGACGTTTTTTCCCCTAGACAGCCGAGGGCGGTCTCACATTGACCACGAGAAATCGCGGTTCGGTCATCTCTTCGATTGCCGCCTTCAGCCCTTCCCGTCCGAGACCCGAATCCTTCACACCTCCGTACGGCATATGATCCGCACGAAACGTCGGGATCTCGTTCGCCAACACGGCTCCGACTTCCAAGTGACGGAACGCATGAAAGACCTTGTTCACGTCTTGGGTAAAGACACCGGCTTGCAGCCCATAATCGGAGCTGTTGAGCGCCTCGATCGCTTCGTCAAACCGCCGATACGGCGTCACCGTCACCACCGGACCAAAGACCTCTTGGCAGGACACTTTCATGGCCGCTGTGACGTTGGACAAGACCGTCGCCTCGACCACAGACCCCGTGCGTCTGCCGCCCAACAGGACCCGCGCCCCTTGGGACACCGCTTCTTCGATCCATGCCTCGACGCGATCCGCCGCCTTGTGGTCAATCAACGGCCCCACGACCGTGCCTTCGTCGCTGGGGTCTCCGCCTTTCAAACGAGCCACCTGAAGCAACAGTTTCGTCGTAAAGAGGTCGACAATGGAATGATGGACAAGGATCCGTTGAACGGAAATGCATGTTTGACCGGCATAACCGAATCCGCCGGTCGCACAGCGGCGGGCGGCAAAGTCCAGGTCGGCGTCGGGCTCGACGATGACGCCGGCATTCCCGCCCAATTCGAGCACCACCTTCTTCTTGCCGCACTTTTCCTTGAGGCGCCACCCCACCGCCGCACTCCCCGTGAAGCTCAACAGCTTGAAGCGCGGGTCCATGACCAAACGCTCCGCCACCTGATTGTCACACGGTAGTACGTTGAGTCCGCCGGGAGGGAGTCCCGCTTCGAGGGCCACTTCTCCCAGCAGCAAGGCGGTCAAAGGCGTCTGCGGCGCCGGCTTGATGAGAATCGGATTGCCGGCAGCTAAGGCGGGGGCCACCTTGTGTGCCACCAGATTCAAAGGAAAGTTGAAGGGTGTAATGCCCAGAATCGGACCGATGGGAAACCGGCGCAGAATACCAACATGGGAGTCCGTCCCCGGCGTCCAGTCGAGCGGGATGACGTCTCCCCCGATTCGCTTGGCCTCTTCGGCAGCAACGGTGAAGGTCTGGACGGCCCGCGACACCTCCCGGCGGGCGTCGCTAATCGGCTTCCCGGCCTCGCCCGTCATCAGGCGGGCAAACTCCTCGCGCCGATCGTACAATGCCGCGGCGATCCGTTGAAGAATCTGATAGCGGCGGTGCCCCGGCAGCTCGCCCATCGGCTTCGCCGCCTCGACCGTGGACTGGACTGCCGCGTCGGCATCGGCCTCGCCCGCCTGGGAGACTTCCGTCAGGACCTTGCCGGTGAAGGGATCGTGAACGGCAGCGGCGGTGTCCCCTTGGCGCCATTGGCCGCCGATGAGAAATGGACGTGGTCCCTGCAAGCAGACACTCCGCTTTGGACGGCCTAAGGAGTGGACTCGACCGAAGAGGCGGAAGCCGGCTGTAGGTTCGCCGCCTGTTCTGCGGCCCGCGCTCTGGCGACCAGATCCTCTGTGCCCCAGTCGGCGATCGCATCGATAGCGAACGCTTCATAGGTCGAGACGCCGTGACAACCCGGACAATCGGGCATCGGAACCTTGCGGTAGAAGACTTCCGAGAGACAAGACATACAGACCCAAAACGGCGGTTCACCATCACGCTGCGCGACGGGCCAGAACGACTGTGTATCAGACATACGGTAATCCTTCGTCAATGTGCTGAAGTGAATGTTAAGAACCGGCTACCTTCGACAGCATCTTGTCGATTTCTTCGGCGAAGGCTTCAAAGGGAAAGGCCCCGGGGATCGCCACGGCGGGAACTTTCTCCGTCGGCCCTGCGACGGTCTGCATCAAAATGAATCCCGGCGTCCCGTGAAATCCCCACCGATTCGCTTCCCGACGATCCTGAAAAATCGATTCCAGGTGCCGACGCTCGTCGAAGCACTTCCCGAACTCCGCCTGATCCAACCCCATCGATTTAGCGGCGCTCTTGAACGATCCGGCATCCAACCGGCTGCCTTCGCCGAACAGCCGGTCATGCATGGCCCAATAGCGTCCTTGCGCCCCCGCACAACGGGCGGCAACGGCCGCTTCCACCCCGACGCCGCGATCGGCCCGCGGATAGTCGCGATACAGGAACCTGACTTTGCCGGTATCGATGTAGGTGGCCTGCAACTTCGGCAAGGTCTCCTTGAAAAATTTTAGACAATAGCCGCACGTATAGTCCGAATACTCGATCAGGGTCAACGGCGCGTCGACCTTGCCTTGGACACGGCCGTCCTCCGTGGTTGAACCTGCTCCGGCATCGGCGGTCCCCGCGATCAGGAGCACGAGACTCAACAGCAGCCCGGCGGTGCGCATGAAGGCCGTATCTCTCATCTTCGAGTCGCGTGCTTGGCCTTCGCACGTTCAAGCAGCCCGGCCATGAGCAACGGCCAGACCACCGTAGCATCGCTGAGCACCTCGGCGAAACGTCCGCCTTCTTCGGGCGGAACGAACTTCCCCCAAGATATGCCCTCCTGATAGGTGCAGCCGCTCAACCCGCCCCAATAGTCCGGCTCGGGACAGATCCGCACACCGTAGTGGAAACGCGGCGGCTTGACGCTCAGTCCCAGCCGCATGTTGCTGATCTCGATGTAGGGACCGACCTGCTGCGACCAATTGCGCGGCACTCCGCCGCCGATGGTGAAGATCCCGAGCCGCTTGGCGGCCGTAATGTGCTGCGTGTAACTGTTCAGGTCCTGGTAAGGGTTGAAGGACGGGTAGGATTTGTTGATCGCGCGCAGGATATCGAGATCGCTGCCTCCCTTCGCCTGTACACGGGCTTGGTCCACCACCCGACCCATGGCCCATGTACCGACATCGAGGCCCATCTCGGAGTCGGTGAAGGCCGGAATGTAGACCGGGACCTTCTTGAGGTACGCGCTTTTCAGAATGCCGTCTCCATCGAATCCTTCCGCCAATGTGCGTCCCAACTCGCGAGTGAGGAGTTCGGAGGACAGCGGCTGCTCTGGACTAATTCGCTTCATGGTTTGGCCGACCACGTGTTCGACGTAGTTCAGATTCGCTTCCATCTCCAACGTGTCGTAGACCCGGTTATAGCCCTTCTTAAAAAGCTCCTCATCGCTCACCGAGGGAGGCACACGGTAATGCGTCTTGCCGACGGACTCGCTAAGGCCGTGAGCGATCAACGCGCCGGTGGATACGACGCATTGCACCATCCCATGGTCGATCATGGTACTGATGATCTTCCCCATCTTGGCGATCGTCATCGCTCCGGAGAGCGTCATGACGACGGAACAATCCGGATCCTCGATCATGGCCCACAGCACCTCGTAGGCCTCGCCCAGGCGGCGGCCTCCGAAGGCTGTCTTCCGCATGGCGACCAGGAGATCGTCGAACGAACGGATGGCTTCCGGATTCAACGGCTCGAGAGCCTCGAAACCGTCCTTTGCGCCATCATGGAATTCGCGTGCGCCCATGGTGAGTTGACCTGTTGAGAAGATGGAACAAAGTGAGAGCGCCTCCGTTATACACAACGGACGCCGGAGGCGTCAACGAAGCAAGAGGCGCTCATCTTAAATACGGAACAGGTGGATGGGTCGGCCGGATGCGCATCCTCAAACCTGCACTAATCGACCCGTGACCTCGACACATCTCGCCTTGCAAGATGGACATTGCTAATACTGCAGGGAACTGATACAAGTGAATTGCTTTCTGTGCGGCGGGCCTCGCATGAAAGACAAACTGATACGGCCCATCACCGATGTTGTTGTTTACCGAGAGTTTGATCGGAAGCCTGACCTAAGCCGCCTCTGCACTGCGTCTTCGGCCCTCTCCTTCCCAAGTTTGGTTCTCGAGTTTCCGACAATGTCACTTTAGAAGGAGGAACCCTCATGGGTTCAAAATTATACGTTGGCGGTTTGCCCTATGCAGCCACCGAAACGCAACTCACCACCTTGTTTGCTACGCATGGCACCGTCGAATCGGCGCGTGTGATTGCGGACAAGTTTACGGGCCAATCACGTGGCTTCGGCTTTGTCGAGATGTCCACAGCGGAAGAGGCCCAGGCGGCCATCACTGCTTTGAACGGCTCGCAGATGGATGGCCGATCCTTGACTGTGAACGAGGCCAAACCAATGGAGGCACGTTCCGGTGGGGGCGGCGGTCGGTTCAGCGAAGGCGGACGCGGTCGCAACCGCTTCTAATACCACCTGACTGTCGGGGCGTCTCATTCAGACGCCCCGATTTAACTCCCTCAAAGAATTCCCTTTCCCCGTGGAACCTGCCTGACGCTTTTCAATTTTCACTGTTAAAGCGCTTGAAGTCATAGGTACGAGGGCGCATACTCTTCCTACAACCCCCACACCTGTCCGCGGCCTCATGGAAGGCCCGACCGCCGGCATCTTGTGAGAAAGGCGGTCGTCATTGTCGGACGCCCATTCCAAAGTCAGATCGATTCGTGTCCTCGTGGTAGATGACCACGCGATGGTACGGCAAGGATTGCGCTGTACGTTGGAAGCCTATCCCGGCATCGAAGTGGTTGGAGAAGCGAGTGATGGTGAGGAGGTACTGGCCTCTATCGCAA
>DASVBB010000087.1:0-12596 GCA_036376045.1 Nitrospira sp. | reverse complement strand
GTGATGGCTTCTTCGAGGAGCGCGCTCTTCTTGCTGTAACCGACAATGCCCCGCTTGTGCACACGCGAGGAGGCTTTTTTATCGGCTTTTTGCGAGGCGCGCTTATCTGTTCGCACGTTCTAACCTTAGCAGATCACCTTGAACGCAAACCGGCTCTCCTGGCTGGTCCAGCCGGATATCTTCTCCTCACCAACACATCCCAATATGTAAAGTGGGGAAACTGTGACCAGATGTGCAATCCTGATGCCATCATGACCTATCCTGTGTCAGATCTTTCTCTTTGTTTATCGCCAGTTAGAGGAGGCATCACCCAGGGCAGCAGCGGCGCGTTTTTCAAAATTGCACAGCATTACCGATAATGGGCAAGAACGGGCAAGAGTCCGTAAATTCTTTGCGTAGAAGCCCTAGTCGGTTGAGTCATTGCGCAGGCATGTGATACGGTCCTCCCATGGTTTGCCCCTGTCCACAACCCGGTCTGAGCGGATGACACGGCTTCTGCCCAGCCTCTTGGCCGGCCTCCTACGGGAGTTTTCCCAGTTCCAATCTGACTGCCGACTGTGGGTCCTTCGGACCGCGCAGGTTATTGCAGTCGTAGGAATGCTGCTCCCTTTACCTTCGTTGGCTCAGCCCAATGGCAGCGGACGTGTGGCCTTAGACTTTAACGAAGTCGATCTCTCCGTCTTTGTCCGCTTTATCAGTGAGCTCACAGGCAAGAATTTTGTCCTGGACGATACCGTCAAGAAAGCGGGCGGCAAAATTTCGGTGTTCTCCCCCACCAAGGTCACGCCGGAACAGGCCTACAATCTCTTCGTGTCTGCCCTCGAGGTCAGTCGGTTGGCAGTCGTCCCCAGAGGTGGTGTCCATCAGATCGTCCCAATGGGAGAGCTTCCGCCCGAGCGCGGCGTGTTCGTCTATAAGCTGAAGCACGCGAACGCCACCGATCTGGCGGCGGTCCTCACGAATTTGGTGGCCCGCTCCCAAACGGTGTCGCAGGTCACGCCAGGCGTCAGACCACCGATCAGGCCACTCACGGAATTCGAAGCGCCGGTTCAGGTGTTTGCCGACAAGGCGACCAACTCCATCATTATCAGTTCAACCAAGCTGGCTTACAGCAGACTTGCTTCTGTCATTCGGGATCTCGATAGCCGGCGAAAACAAGTCTTCGTCGAAGCCGTGATTCTGGAAGTTCAGGTCGACAGACTCAGACAAATCGGTACGGATCCCGTTCAAGTGTTGGGCGCAGGGAAGAGCGGCAATATTCAAGGCATCGGCGGCTTCAATCGAACTCCCGAAGACATCTCTACCGTTGCTCAAACCATTCTCGGGATCGCGGCAGGAGCCTCTAGCGGCGGAACGATTCCGTTACTCAATACAGTCAACATCCGCGCCTTTTTACATCTTCTGCTGAACTTGACCGACACGAATGTGCTGTCGACCCCCCATGTGCTGGCGGCCGACAATCAGAAAGCCAAGATCGTCGTGGGTGAGAACCGGCCCTTCCCCACAGGGCAGGCGCAAGGCATCACGGGCGGTACGCTCGTCACTATCGAACGAAAGGACGTCGGCGTCACCCTCGAGTTGACCCCGCAAGTCCTGGAAAATGATTTAATTCGGCTTGAGATCAAGCAAGAGATCACCGCCATTGCGGAAGCGGTCGCCCAGACGATCGGCACCGGTACTTCCAGCGTCCCCGTCGGACCCACGACGACCAAACGCTCGATGGAAACCACCACCATTGCCAGAGATGGCCAAACCCTCGTCGTCGGCGGCCTCGTGCGGGACAACGTGACCATCAGCGAGAGCAAAATTCCGTTCCTGGGAGATATCCCTCTGTTGGGATGGCTGTTCCGGTTCCAGAGCCGGCAGCAAGAGAAGCTGAATCTGCTTGTGTTCTTGACCCCCTCTCTCGTGAGAGACGAAGTGGACATGGTCGAGCTGAACGCCCGCAAGGCGGCCGAACTCAATGCGCTCCAGCGTGAGAACCGCATCGAGGAGCCGACGAAGCTGAAGCAGGAAACGCTTGAGAAGCTTCAACGGCGCGCTCCCATTCTTCCTCCAGCCGAGACGCCGGTGGATCCCGAATCCTCCGTCGTGCCTGTCCCAGCTCCCAAGTCGGACTAGGCCGGGTCGTCGTCCACAACCGCGCACATCGCGATCCAAGCACGGAAGAATTCACCCCACGTCTGCACGTAGACCAAAACTAGGGGAATGCCCAGAGGCGGATAAGCGCCTAGTCGACTACAAGGTGAACACATGAGAACCCGTATTCTCCATTGCTTCATGGCAGCGGCTTTATCCGTGGCGTGCATTGCGTGCACGGATCGCAAGGCCCCGCCGGCCGACGTCCTCACTGATCGGGCACTAGAGACGGAAACACTGCTCGCAAACGCCGAACGAGGAACCGCTGAAGATCAATACGATCTCGGCATGCGATACGAACGAGGGATCGGAGTGCCGCAGAGCTATCTTGAAGCCGTCCGTTGGTATCGACTCGCAGCCATGCAGGGATACCGGGAGGGACAATACAAACTGTGCGAATTGTCCGAGCGAGGGCAGGGCCTACCCCAGGACTATCAAGAGGCGTTGCGTTGGTGTGGTCTCGCGGCCGATCAGGGCAATGGGAAGGCGATGTTCATTCTCGGTCGGCTGTACCATACCGCGCATGGGGTTCCTCATGATCTTGTGCGAGCACATATGTGGTACAACCTGGCAACCGCCCATGGGTTTGATGACGGCAAGAAATGGCGAGATCGGATTGCTGATGAAATGAGTCCTGGTCAGGTTGCCGAGGCGCAGAAATTGGCGCGCGAATGGAATGTGAGAATGAGCGCACGAAACGGTTAGACCGGACCACTCAACGCTTCAGTCCGGCCCACGATTAGGCGACACCCCGCCTTCCCTCCCAAGGCCAATTCGCCGCTGACTCACTTCTGCTTTGCAATGATTTTGTATTTGATTTGTTCATACGTCGCTCGAGGGAGGATGTGTTTCTTCACCAACTCATCCTTGCCTGTATACGGACGACCCTTGATGATCTTTTCTGCATAGGCGTCACCAATTCCCGGTAACGCTTTCAATTGTTCAGTAGTCGCCGTATTAATGTCGAGTAGATCGGCTTGTTCAGCGGCATGGAGCTGACCACCTCCGCCGAGATGGAACGCCATGACACAGGCAAGCAAAACCATGCAGAACATTCGCAGGCCTATTGAGCGCATAACACCTCCATGTCTTGAATGTCCTTCGGAAGGTTACTGATTGTAGTTTCTGTCTATTTGTCACTCCATTCAACGAGCTTTCGAGACTTATCGAAGATCAGGTTAAGTCGTTGACACTGAGGCGACCCCAAGTAACTGCCCTGCGGACAGTAATCATACGTCCAAAGATCGCCTCCCCTATCGAGCGCTACCGCGCGATGCGGGGCGCCCATTTTCCTTGCGACGGCATCGTGGTCTTCTCGTCCGACAGACTCATTTAAATAATCGGAATACGGATGCATCGGCACATGACAGCTCATCAGGAACACGGAGGCGCACAAAACCAACAACGGTTGACGCATATTCGGACCTCCTGCCTCTTGGTGTATTGTATGCGTCTCATTTGTGCTTTGCGATGATCGTGTACAAATCTGTTCTGCTCGTATACGCCCGACCACCCTCCTCGGCACTTGAATCTTCAGCAGCGCTCAAAGAATCTCGTCAGCCATTGTCGATCGTCCGCATCAACATCAACCATCTCTAGGCCAAACTCGTTCTGACGTGTCCACACCACTCGTGCCTCTTTCACATAGAGCGCGCCATTTCGGTTTGTGGGTGAAATCCATACTCTCAGATGCATACCTGTGGCAACAGGCATGGTGCCCGCCACGCGGCACTCGAGAGAAGAAACTTCGAGGAGAGTCCCTATCCCAACGAGTTCATTATTGGCATAGAGTAAGGGCCATTGGATTGTCACTGCAGCACGACTGCCTTCCTTCAATAGATCCATTGCGAATTCCTTTCATCTGGCTGCTCTACAGTGAGGACGCGCATCTCTAGATCTACTTTAGAGGCTGAATCACAGCTCTGCCACCCCGAAAGGAGGTAGTACAAAGAGGCAGTTGACATTATGGTCGGCCTAGTTGCGTAGCCGTGTCATGCCATTCAGCGAGCTTGCCAGAGTTATCGAAGACCAAATGAAGCCTTTGACAGTACCCAGGCGGGTAACTAACGGTGCCCGTCGAATTAGGCGTGTTGAGCGAATCAATGGTGCTGCGCTGACAGAAGTCATACGCCCAGAGATCACCGCCCTTATCTAAGGCCACAATACGATTTGGTGCACCCATCTTCCTGGCGATGACGTCATGGTCGGCATAGCCAACAACCCCATTTAAGTAATCGGCGTAGGTATGAAGGCGTCTATCCGGGAGAGCACATGCTGTCATCGTCACGAACAGGCCAAGCCACCACACAACCTGTCGCATAGGCGACCTCTTTGCGAGGAGGATAATGGCAGCGAGAATACCCAATAAACCTTAACCAATGGAACTAGGGAAAAGCCTTTGCCAACTTCCCACCTAGATGATCTTTCAGGTAAAAAGTTGAATGGCACATGTGCGAATAGATGCCATCATGTCTTCAACTCTGCCCAAACAGCTCTGGTTTCTTACAACCCATGTAGGCTGAAAACTACGTGGAAGCTTACAATCCCAAAGCAGGATAGAAATGGTTTAGAAGCAACGGTAGGCTTTTTTCTATGGCAGAAGTTTTAGCCATCGGAAGGGAGGCTATCGTGAAACACATTCTTGTTTTGCTGTTGCTTCTGACTGCAGGCTGCACCGCACATCCTTATACCGTGTGCCGAGGTGAGGATTACTGCACACCGGCATTAACACATGAAGAAGCCATCCGCGCGTCGGAGATCAAGAAAACGTGGCAGGATGAGAAATTGTATGTCCGGCCAGTCAAAAGCAAAGAGACGACATGACTTGCCTACACGATACTTTGAGGAGGGCTCGGGCAGGCAAATGGCGGTTTACTCGAGCTTTCTGAGCCCCATATTCATCGAAGCGGTCTGGCAACAGGAGGGAGAATCGATGAATCCACCCTATTCACGGCATGCGCTCAATTCCCGGCTGGCAGAACGATGCTCCGTGCATTATAAGGTCCAGTTTGCATACCATAAATACGCGGGTGAAGGCGTGACGCTTGATGTATCGGCCGGAGGTTTCTGCATTATCACAAATGAAGTCATTGCACCGGGTGTTGAGGTGTATGTCCGCCTCGTGCTTCCTGACAACACCTACGTAGATGTGCAGACGGCAACCGTCAAATGGTGTGACAACGGGCAACTCGGCCTAGAGATATCTGAGATGGAACAACCTGATGCCCTACGTTTGCTAGAACTGCTGTCCCGCTTGGGAGGATCAGCCATTACCTATTCTAGAAACTATAATGTAGGGGCCATTACCATCGGATCAGGTCGGGAACTGGGCAGATACATTGCAGAGACACTTGAAGGAAGCCGACTGGGAAACGCATTTGCCTCAATATCGCAACAGCTATGCAACCGAAAATCTCCTGAATCGTCCGTGTTCCTGTCCGTGTCGCAGAAGTTATAGGCAGATAGCTGGTCCTTACGAAATCAACCGATTAACAGCTCCGGTTAATCCCGGCGATTCTGCCCACTTGCCTTCAAAATGGCTGGAATCAGCTCTTCAGGCGATTTCGATTTGTGATACACAGCTACCGCGCCGGCTTTTAGCATCGCGTCGGCGTTGTATCCATTGCCATACTCCGACAATCCGATTATTTGCACCTGCGGATACTTTTGTTTGATCTCTCGTGTCGCGGCGATGCCGTCCATCTTTGGCATGCGGATATCCATAACGACAACTTGTGGCAAGAGTTGTTCGACGTAGGAAACCGCTTCTTCCCCTGTTACTGCCTCTCCAACGACGTCAAGATTGGGATCGGAGGCAAGCAGTCGTGTGAGGATTTGACGGACCATGGAATCGTCATCTGCCAGCAATACACGGGTCATTGCCATCATGCTCCTCACGTGAATGAAACAACCGAGCACGCGAAATGTAACATATATGCTAATTCTAAAGTAAGTTTTTCAATGGCTTGCGTAGGCGTGCGCCTACATGATGCTTTCTCAACCGGCTCGGAAATATGTTGGATGAGGTGACCGTCAACGCAAAATCTCGATAACTCTAATCCGCTGGTGAATTGGTGCGCTGGAAGGCGACACATCCCTTGGCAGACTTACAGACGAGCAGTGTTCTAGAGTGTATTGAAGTGAGGAATCCCGCTCCCGTGCTTGTTCGTGCCATAAGCCTGACCCTTTTCAGGGCAGTCGATGCCGTTGAGACGCATACGTTCATCGTGATTGTGCGAAGACCTTCGATGGTATCTAAATGCGAAACAAAAAAGCCTTCGATGCGAAATACGCTAGACGAAGCCACGCAACCAGTAGGCAAGCAGACCGAAGTACTCATAGACAGCTTCGCTGCTGGTCTCTAAAGTACTGCCACTAGGAATGAAATCGTAGAAATCCCATGGGCGTGCTGATGCAAGGGAATAGTCGCAGGGAATCGCAGTAACGGTAAAACCCGCTTTTGTGAAAGTCCCCGCCGAACGGGTAAGATGCATGGCTGAATCTATGAGGAGAATTCTATTCGCAGAACCCAACAAGAGTCTGATCGCCTGAACTCTTTCATGGGTTGCTATGCCTTTATCGTTTACAATTAGTGCATCCTTAGGGTATCCGAGAGCGATGGCCCATTCTTGAAGCACTCCACTTCCAGTGTCTTGACTGGATAAAAGCCGAGGTGCTCCCTCGGCCAACACAATTTTACGAACACCGCCGCTTCGTACATAGTTTATGCCGCACATCAATAGATCCGCTGTGCGTGTCCCGATAATCGTCGGTCGTCCCGTAAATGGGGGAAGTCTCGGGTAATCATTCACAAAAAGCACGATGGCGTCGTGCTCGACGGGTAAGGTAACGGCAGGACGATGGTAGGTTTCAAGCGGCTGAACCAGTGCCTGTTCTAACGGACGCGTGGAAAATCCATAAAACAACATAACCGACAACGAGAGAATCAATCGCACAGCTGGAGAACATCGTGTGGTCCATGAAAGGAGACATGCTACAAGGAAGCCAATAAAAATCCAGACGCTTGGATAGAGGAGGAGCTTACTAAGGCTATAGATGGTTTGCATTCTTTAATGTGACCCACGTATAGCCCATTCTCTTCACTTATGCAAAAAGGACGAGGTCGTGGGCGCTCATTCCGGGCAGCTTGACACCCCATGTTGTGACCCCACAAAGTCGATGCGATACCCTTTCCAGCGGCATGCCTTTGACGGATGCCGTAGAAGACATTGGAATTGTTTGCGGAGAGACTAAGTTCTTTTCTTCCAAACCAAACGTCCTGCCAAAGGTAGGACAGCACAGGTATGCATCTGATTCCTGGAGAGAATCGCCAGGCAGTAGATCAACTCGATGGCTGTGTGGATAAGCCGCTTGTTGGACGCGATTCTGCAACCTCGGCGCAACCAGCCAGCCGATGGGGTAGCCGTGCCACGATCAATCCGCCGAACTATCCGCACGTTATCGGGAAAGGGCATGGGGTGGATGACGGGTTTCGAACCCGCGACCTCCGGATCCACAATCCGGCGCTCTAACCAACTGAGCTACACCCACCACGGAGGGGACGACGATCCCGTAATCGGCAGAAGGGTGATCTTAGCAAAGTGAAAAGAAGGGCCGCAACTCGTCTCTGCTCATCCCCTGGCGTCGAAGGCCGCTTGCATCTCGCCTAAAACCATGGCGGCGGCGGCGGCGGGATCCTGCGCCGCATGAATCGGACGGCCGATGACGAGATAGTCGGCGCCGGCGGCGATGGTCTGTGTCGGCGTGGTGGATCTTGCGTGATCGTCCACATCTTTACCGGCGGGGCGCACGCCCGGCGTCACGATCAAGAAGCGCGGGCCGACCTTTGGTCTCAGTACGCCAGGTTCTTCACCCGACGCCACGACGCCGTCGCATCCGACTTCTGCTGCGAGCAAGGCGCGCGCGGTCACCAGTTCATGGACTGTGTGCTGTATCCCCATTTCCCGCAAGTCATGACTGTCGAAATTCGTCAACACGGTCACGGCAAGAAGCTTCAACGCCGAATCGCCGCGTCCTTTGACTGCAGCCGCCAAGGCTTTGCGATTGGCATGGATCGTGAGAAACTCAACCCCCATTGACGCCACGCGTTCCGTTGCGCGCCGTACGGTCTCTTCAATGTCCAGGAACTTCAAGTCGAGGAACACGCGTTTCCCCCGTTTGAGCAGGCGTTGCACAATTTCAGGACCAGCCGCCGTGAACAGCTCCAGCCCCACCTTGACGAAGGTGATTTGGTCCTGGACCTGATCCATCAGCCGCTCCGCTTCAGCCGCCGAAGGGAGGTCCAAAGCAAGAATCAACCGGTCGCGCGCAATGATCTTCACCGCTAACGTCCCTCCCGCATCTGCACCAAGAGTTACCTTGACGATCCGCATAACTCTATGTTAAAAAGGCGCTCCTTTTCCACAGGAGTTTGCTATGCCCGTCATTCATAAGTCCACGATCCGTCGAGCCCGCCAGGCGGAAAAACGCCAGGCGCGCAACCGTGCTGCGCTCAGCTCGGTCAAAAGCCTGGTCAAAAAGGTGCAAACCGCCGTCGCCGACAAGAAAGTTGACGAAGCCAAAACCTCCTTGCAGCTGGCCACATCGGCCCTCAGCAAAGCGGTGACCAAGGGCGTGTTGAAACCCAATACGGCGTCCCGCCGCATCTCCAGACTCACCCGGCACGTGAATTCTTTGGCGGCTTCCCGCTAATCGTCCGGACATTCGACAACGTGTTCGTCCGGGGCGCCACAGGACCTGGCGTCTCGGGCGGTCTCCGTTGATGCTCCTGGGGACGATCACAGAGCTCAAAAATCAGGCGATCGAGCAGTATGTCCGGCCTTCCGCCGCTCCCACCCTTGAGTCGCCCATCGGTGACGAGACACCGTTCCAACGCATTTCGCAAATGCGATTCCGCAAACTGTCCGAGGAACGGACGGACCTGGGAAGGATCCATGCGCAGCTGTCTGGCCGCTTCGCCTTCGCGTCCCGCCTGCTTCAGCAAATCCTTGACCTTCCACAGCCGCCGGTACTGCCAGGCGAGCGACCCGAGGATTCGCAGCGGCGCCTCTCCGGCCTCGAGATTTCTGGCCAGAATAGCCAAGGCCGTGCCGCGCCGGCGCGCACCGATGGCGGCGGCCAGATCAAACACCGATGCCCCGGGCCGGGTCCCCCGCATGGCGGCCACATCCTGGCCTGAAACAGCACGACCAGCCGGCACATACGAGGCTAACTTTTCCATTTCGTGCCTGACCCCGTAGAGCGACCCGCCGCAGGCCTCCCTGAGCAAATGGAGCGCCTCCTCGTCGAGCCGGATCCCTACGCGGTCCGCCTCCTGCTGAAGCCAGGGACCCAATTGGCTGTCCCTGAGAGGAGCACAGTCGACGACCATCGACGTCTGCGTCAGCGTCTGCGTGAATTTCAACCGTCCATCGAGCTTGGCCGCCGCAAACACCAGGGTCGTGGACTCATTGGGAGCCTTCAGATAGGAAAGCAGGGCCTCGGCCTGTTTGGCGGGAAGCTTGTCGGCCGCTTTCACGATGACAAGGCGCCGCGGTGCAAACACGGCGACTTCGGAGGCACAGGCGACGATCGCCGCCCCCTCCGCCTCGTCACCGTAAAAGAGATCGCTATTGAAATCTTCGCCGTCCGTCCCAAGCACCGCATGTTTGATAAGCACCAGTGCCGCGTCCCGAAGCAGATCTTCCTCGCCGATCACCGCATACAGCGGGACGACGGCATTGTTCTTGAGCTGCGCGGCAAGTTGAGTGACGGTCGTTGTCTGAGGCATGACTCTTATGGCTTCTGGCCTGATTCTGTCGGACTCGTTGGGACGGGCTTCGACAACCGGCCGGATTCCAGCTGCATGAGAAAACGAGAGGCCAGATCCTCGGCAATGTATTGGCCCGCCTGCTCCAATGCCCGGTTCTGAAGCACGCGATTGAACTGCAGATCTGTAGTCACGTAGAACTCCGCCTGTCCCTTCGCCAGATGGGACCAGACCAGACGCTTGGTCCTGCTTTCCTCGACCCTGACCGCGATCACCACTTCGGCCCGGGTTTCCAACGTGGTCGTCTGGGTAAAACTCAGCGTCGGCAGGACCACCGAGAGGATATCGCCTGAGAGCACCAGATCGGCCGCTTCTCCCTCAGGCACCACCTGCGCACCGCTGCCCGAGGAAAACTCGTGCCGCAGATAGTTCGTGTACCGCGTCTCAAGATTCGGCTCGAACGTGGCGTTTCGCAACGTACGAATCGTGACACGCGGCGGAGGACCCGATGCAGCATTTGCTGCGCCCCCTCCGATCGTCGGCCCTGCACCTTCCACACGAAACTGGTAACCGCAACCCGCGAAGAGCAACAGACAGAGCAGCAAGCCCCCCCACCGCGTCATCAGGCATTCTATCCGAGAATTCGTCGGCCAGAGGCTCATGCTGCGCCGTTACACCACAAAATTAATGAGCTTCTTTTCCACATACACGACTTTTTTCGGTTCTTTTCCTTGGAGCCACTCTGCCGCTTCCTTCCGGGCGAGTGCTTCGACTTCCTGCCGTCCCACGTCCGCGCCCACCTCGATCCGTGCCCGCAGCTTTCCGTTGACCTGGACGGGAATCGTCAAGCGATCGCTCACCGTCAGCGCCGGATCAAACTCCGGCCAGCTGTGCTGCGAGATGCTGGGCGGATGCCCCAACAGCGCCCACAACTCCTCCGTGAGATGCGGCGCAAAGGGCGAAAGAAGCAGGACGAACGGTTCGATCAAACTCCGAGGCCGCTGCTCGAGCTTCGTCATTTCGTTGGTGAAGACCATCATCTGAGAGATCGCCGTGTTAAAGCGAAGCTGCTCGATGTCTTCCGTCACCTTCTTGATGGTCTGGTGGAGAATCCGCTGGTGCTCTAGCGTGGGGGGCGCCGTCACGATTGATCCGGACAGGCGGCCTTCCTCGTTGACGATGAGACGCCACACCCGTTCGAGAAATCGCGTGACCCCTTCGACTCCACGGGTGCTCCAGGGTTTCATGGCTTCCAGCGGCCCCATAAACATTTCATACAGCCGGACTGCGTCCGCCCCGAATCGGTCGATCATTTCGTCGGGATTCACCACGTTACCGCGGGATTTCGACATCTTCTGATTGTCTTCGCCCAGCACGATTCCCTGATGCACGAGTTTCTTGAAGGGTTCAGGGGTCGTGACGATGCCGATGTCATAGAGCACCTTGTGCCAGAATCGGGAATACAGCAGGTGCAAGACGGCATGTTCACTGCCGCCGATGTACAGGTCCACCGGCATCCAGTACCGCTCCTTCGAAGGAGCCACCAACTGTTGATCATTGTGCGGGTCGATGAAACGGAGGTAGTACCAGCAGGAACCCGCCCATTGCGGCATGGTATTCGTTTCACGCCGCGCCGGCTTGCCGTTGGCGGGGTCGGTCGTCGTCAGCCAGTCCTCCAGGTTGGCGAGCGGACTCTCGCCGTTACCGGATGGCGTGAAATTCGTGGTTTCGGGCAGTGAGAGCGGCAACTGTTCTTCGGGCAAGGGCTGAGCGGCTCCGTCGACCCATATAATGGGGAACGGCTCCCCCCAATAGCGCTGCCTGGCAAAGAGCCAATCGCGAAGCTTGTAATTGACGGACTTCCGGCCCTTGTCGTTCGATTCAAGCCATGCGGTGATTTTAGGGATCGCATCGACCGGGGCCAGCCCGTCAATGGAAAAACGTCCATCGGGCGTGGTGGAGTTGACGACTTTGCCTTGCTCGGTCTCAAGGAAGGCTTCTTTTTCGACATCGCCGCCCGCGATCACCTCTCGAATCGGCAATGAATAGGTTTTCGCAAACGCCCAGTCCCGTGCATCATGGGCGGGCACGGCCATGATTGCTCCCGTGCCGTACCCCATCAAGACGTAGTCGGCAATCCAGATCGGCAGCCGTTCATTGTTGACGGGGTTGATGGCCACGCCCCCCGTGAACACACCGGTCTTATCCTTTTCCAATTCCTGGCGCTGGAGATCGCTTTTTCGCGCGGCCGCCTGACGATACGCGTCCACGGCCTGCCGCCGATCGGACGTCGTCACGACATCGACGAGCGGATGTTCTGGTGCCAGCACCATGTAGGTCGCACCGAAGAGCGTATCCGGCCTCGTCGTGAAAATTCTGATCGATCCGTGGATGCCGCCCAGGCCGAACTCAACCTCCGCGCCGATCGACCGGCCGATCCAGTTCTTTTGCATCTCCAGCGTGCTGGCAGGCCATTGGACCAGCGCGAGATCATCCAGCAGCCGGTCCGCATACGCGGTGATCTTCAACACCCACTGACGCATGGGTTTGCGAATGACATCGAAGCCACCCACTTCGCTCTTGCCGTCGACGATTTCTTCGTTCGCCAGCACGGTGCCCAGAGCGGGGCACCAATTCACCGGCACTTCTGCCACGTAGGCCAGGCCGCGCTTATAGAGCTGGAGGAAGA
>DASVBB010000071.1:0-6382 GCA_036376045.1 Nitrospira sp. | reverse complement strand
CTGATCGACTGCCATGTGCATCTCGCGGCGCTGCCGGAAGGCCGGAACGGCTGCTATATTTCGCCGCATATGCTCAAGAGTCCGCTCTTCCGGTTTCTCCTATGGAAGCACGGGCTGTCCCCGGATCATCCCAGCCAGGCCAACCGGAAATACGTGGACGACCTGCTGACGGAACTGCGTGCGTCTCGGCACGTGCGGCAGGCCGTCATCCTCGGCCTGGACGGCGTCTACGATCAGGCAGGCCAGCTCGCCAAGGAACAGACTCATTTCCTCATCGGCAACGACTATGTGTTGGACACCGCCCGAGCGCATCCGAACGATTTTCTGCCAGGAGTGTCCATCAATCCACAGCGGCGCGACGCCGTCGATGAGGTTCACCGCTGTGCGGATTCAGGCGCAGCGCTCGTGAAGGTGCTGCCGAATGCCCAGCAGTTCAATCCCGCGGAGGTCCGTTACAAACCCTTCTATCGAGCGCTGGCGGAGCGCCGGTTACCGTTCCTCAGCCACGTGGGGTATGAGTTCAGTCTCATTGGAAAGGACCAATCGGTGGGAGACCCCGGCCGGCTCGAGTTCGCGTTGGATCAAGGCGTCACGGTCATCGCCGCCCATGCCTGCAGCTACGGGCTGATGGTCTATGAGCGGTTTCTGCCCGTCCTGCTGGAGTTTTCGAAACGATATCCCAATTTTTACGCCGATGTTTCAGCGCTCACCCTGCCAAACCGTTTTCGGATGCTGCTGCATCTGCGCCGTCATCCTGAAATCCACGACCGCCTGCTCTTCGGCACCGACTACCCGTTGTCGGTCATGCATGTGGCCGCCTGGGGACGGGTGGCCTTCCGTGCGCTGAGCCAACTCGTCCGGACCACGAATCGTTTCGACCGGCAGTATGCGGTCTGCCAATCGCTCGGTGTCGGGTTCACATCTCTGGCGGTGCTATTGGAAAACCGCCGTTCCGAAGGACAATGAACGCACGCACGCTGTCGCCGGAGAATCATGGATCGTGACGATATGCTCACGGCGCTCCGTGAAAGGATCGTCGCCTTCGCGGCATTACGTGTCTCGAGGGACCATGCCGAGGACCTCGCACAAGACGTCCTTGCCGTCCTGTACGACAAATATCCGCATGTGGTGGAACTGATCGAATTGGTTCCCCTTGCCTTTCAGGTGCTTCGATACAAAATGCTCGACGCCCATCGGAAGGCGCTCCGCCGAGGCGAGTATAATCAGGAATCGGTCGACGATCTCGCCCTACCCGCTTCCGGCGGCTCGCCGGAAACGCAGCTCGACCAAAAACAGCGCGTCGAACGGCTGCTAGCCGCCTTGGCGCAACTCGGCGAACGGTGCCGGGAGCTGTTCCGGTGGAAGATGGAGGGAAAGAGCTTTCCCGAAATTCAAACGCTCATGGGGCAAACGTCGGTGAATACGATCTATACATGGGACTTACGCTGTCGCAAGCAATTGCTGTCACTCATGGGTGGGAGTTGGGAGTAGGCGGCAGATTTGAGATTTGAAATATGAGATTTGGGATTCATCGCCATGCCTGAGCCCGAGCACGAGTTGGAAAAACTCCTCGGCGGCTTTGCGGCCGACACCCTCACTCCCGAAGAACGGGAGAAGCTCTTTCGCGCCGCGCTGCAGGATCAGCAACTCTTCAATGCGCTGGCCGACGAGCAGGCCTTGAAGGAGCTGCTGACGGATCCTGCCATCCGCCGGCGAGTACTTCAGTCATTGGCTCGTCAGCGGGGCACCGGTCCATCGCCATCTTGGCGGGATTGGTTCGCGCGGCCCGCCGGTCTGGCCTGGGCGGGCGGGTTGGCCGCGGGTGTATTTGCCGTCATCCTCGGTCTCAAGGTCTACCAGGACGGGTTGCATCAGGCTGCCGGACCTGCGGCCACTGAAGAAGTAAGGCCGACGACCCCATCGCCACCACCTCAGGCGGCTCCACCAGTCCAAGCGCCGCTCAAGGACACCGAGCCGAAGGCATCGAAATCTGCTCCATTGCCTGAAACGGCCGCCAAAGATGCCGTCGCGAGCGCCTCAAACACTCGGGAGAAGGCCGCCGCGTCCAGGCCGCCGCAAGCACCTCACTCGAGCGCCGATGCTACCGAGAAGCGAGAGTCCTCTCCGCAAAAGGAATCGCAGAAGCGTGACGCAACGGTTGGAACGCTCGGCAAGTCTGCAGAACAACCTGCGCCGGCTGCCCCTACCTCAGAGTTGGATCGCCTGCTTCTGGCTGAAGAGAAGACAGAACAACCCGACCTCAGCGTATCGGCGCGCGCGCTGTTTTTGGGCCAGCCCCCTGCCTCGGGAATTGCTTCGAGGCCTCAGGGCGATGAAGTCGAGTCGGCGCCCAAAACCGATAGATTCGCTCTGGCCCAAAAAGCGCCCCAGAGACAGCCGGCGCTAAAGCCCATGGCCCTGCGCTATACCTTCGTCGCCGGCGAAAAGGGAGACCGCCCCGGGCCGGTCACACTGACGGTCGAAAGCAATCAGGAGGCGTATTTGCAGATTTGGACAAGAGCTGGAGACGCATTGCCTGAGCTCGTGCTTCCTGCCAAGGAGACCGGTCGCATCTCCTTGAAAACTGTGGCGGGCCAACGTCAGGAGATCAAGGTGTCGCAGGAGAACGACCGGGTGATCGTCCGGCTCTCAAGAGTTCCCTTTGGTCCGATCACCAGGCAGGAAGCCGTCATGGCAGGACGCAGCGCACCGAACCAGGTGACCGAATCTGCCTCTACGGCTCAGGAACAGGCGACCTATGTGGCGAACCCGGATCCGTCTGCCTCGGAGCTGGCCATCGAGATTTCCCTCAGCACGTACCCATCCCGATAGCTCAAGCGGGCCTAAGAATCGCTTCCGTGCATTCTGGCAAACAGATCCCAATCAAACTGTTTGGGCGCCACGGCATGAAGGGGAATGGCGTCGATGGCTCCGCGTTCGCGGTAGGCCATCATGCAGCCCACGACATCCTCAGGCCGTTCAATCAGCCGCTGCACGGTTTCGTAGGCCAGATGTTGGGCGATCGCCTTGTCTTCGGGAACCGGTTTGGCCCCTCTCAGCGTGTGTCCCAAGATGGTCGCCTTGGTCGCAAGTGTCAGCGGGTATTGATTGGCGCGGGCCTGCCGCTGCGGCCATTGGGCAATCACGCCGGCCACATAATCCACCAGGCCGTGCACCCCGCCTTCCCGATGATGGCGATGCGGCGTGTGCTCGGCCACGACGAACAGGTGGCTCTTGTTCGGCACGCCCAACGTCCGCTTCAACGTGCCGAGGATGATGTCGTCGATATAGGCGTCCGGGTCCGGATGCTCGTTCACCAGTAACCCTTCTGCACGCGACTGATACGCACATCCGAGAGCAAGATGGCCTGAGCCCGCGCCCATGACCTCGACGAAGAAAATGCTTCCCATGGCCGCACTGGTCGCCTTGAGCGACTCAATCGATTGATCCGCCAGCGCGACGGCCGAATGATAGCCGAGCGACACCGTCCCTTCGATGTTGTTGTCGATGGTGCCGGGAAGACCGACGACCTGGACCCCGAATCCTTCATACACCGCCCTAGCGCCCCGCAGGCTTCCATCGCCGCCAAGCACCACCAGTGCTGCGTCCTCGAGGTAGGGCTGGAGATTCCGCATCGCCGCCTGCTGTACACCCGCTTCCTTGAAATCTTCGAATCGACTGCTGCCGATCGGGCTGCTCGCGTGACTGCTCATACCGCGGGTGTCTTCCTCGGTCACTTCTTCGATCCAATTATTCGCGAGCCCGAGGAACCCATGGCGGACGAAATGCACTTTGAGGCCGTGGCGTTGTCCGGCGACCCGAATTTCTTTGAGCGCCGCGCCGGCGCCGGCGAAGTCGCCGCCGGAGACGAGCGTTACGATCCGTTTGATCTGTCGGGGCTTGAGCGTCAGTCGGTCCTTCCGCACTCGCTCGAGCGAGACATAGTTTTCGCGCGCAGCCCGTTCGCGCTCCGACAACCCCACGGCGGTGGAATACCCGGACAACCTTCCCTGTTCGTAGGTCAGGAGCACGACGTTGTCCTGACTTTCCTTGTAGTCGCTGAACTCGGTGAAGGCCTCGTGGAAGGGACGCGGATCCAAATAAATCATGAGGGCCCGAAGCGTCGAGCTGTGCGTATAGAGGCAGGCCACCTGACCGCGATGGGCCTCTCCCAGTCCGTGCAGGCCGTCAATGACGTCGACGTAGAGGTCGAAGAAGGAGTTCCCGCCGGGGTAACAGTACAACGGATCTTTGATCAGCCGTTTCGCGGTCGACACCTCCACCCCGAAGGCTTTCGCCAGAGCCTCGGTTTCAGCCGCCTTCGCCACTCCTGTGATCCATCCGAAATCGGAGGACTCCAACGCATGCTCGAACATAGGTTCAGCAGGCGATTCAGATGCCGGGCTGAGCGCTCGAACCACCCGGTGGTACAGCTGCCGAGTGTTGGGACTGTGGCTGATGAAATGAAGGAACCGGCGCGGATCGAGATAGTTGGTCAGATGCAGAAAATCGAGCTGTTGTCCGACGACGCCCACCATGCGGGCGAGCGCGGCTCCGACGGCGTCCGCGCGCGGCACGCCCCGTTCCTCATCGAGCTGATTGGACAAGCGCCGGCCGACCCGATGCGTCTTGCTTTCGACGCAGGAAATGCCATGACGCATCGTAAAGAGTAACGTGCGATCCGCGAGATCTCGAGGAAGCAGCCAGAAACGGTCATCGCCGAGATCGAGCACGATGCGCCCTTCCGCGAGCTGGGGCGTGAGCTGGGCGCGCGGCACAATGGCAACCGGACGCTGGTTGGCGGGTTTCTGCACCGAGCCGATCGGCGCCCGCAGAAGCGGGTGCATGGCGCCTTCGGCCACGAGGCGGTTCCAGGCCGCATAAAACACGAACTCGTCGCCGCCGCAGGCTTCTTCGAGGACGACCCGCCGCGCCGCCCGATAGGCCGCTGCTCCGGCAAATCCATGTTGCGCCTCTTGGACAAAACGCCGGAGGCGGTCCATGGCTGCCTGCGCCAGCTTCAGACGATGATCGGTGGAAGGAGGCGGGGCCGGAGACTCGACATCGGCGGCAGGAGCACGCCGCGCGAACTCTTCTGCATAGGCTAAAAGTCCTTCAATCGTCACGAAATCGAGTTGATTTGTGGTAATCTGCATGCTCCCTCATTTAGTGCGCCGGCAGCAGCATCGCCGGGTGTGAATAACCTGTCGCGTAGCATCTTTTGGACCTCTATGCCTCTCTTGTCAATACCTGAGGAACTCAGATGCGTAAAGCAAAAATCATCTGTACGATCGGGCCCGCCAGTGATCACCTCGAGACATTAGAACGGCTAATCGAGCAGGGCATGAATGCCGCCCGGCTGAATTTTTCCCACGGCACCCATGCATCCCATGCCTCCGCTATCAAGACCATTCGTGAAGCTGCGGAACGGCGACGGGCTCCCGTGGCGATCATTCAAGATCTTCAAGGGCCGCGGATCCGTGTCGGCGAGGTAGCCGATGGGGGAATCGTCTTGAGGGAACAGCAGTCCGTACGGCTGCAGACGGTCTTGGCACGGTCGGGCGGGCAGCTCGGCTACGAATCAGTGGCCGGATCTGCGATCCAGGAAATCCCCGTCACTTATCAACACCTGGCCAGGGACGTGCGGCCAGGCGCTCGCATTCTGATCAACGACGGTCTCATCGAGCTCAAAGTCGAGCAGATTAGCGGAGGACATCTCGACTGCACGGTCATCGTCGGCGGCACGGTCACTTCGCACAAAGGCATCAATCTGCCGGGCACCCGCGTCAGCGCGCCTACGCTGACCGACAAGGATCGCGAGGACATTCGATTCGGCGTGACCCAGGGCGTGGATTTCGTAGCCCTCTCGTTTGTTCGCGGACCCGACGACATCCGGGCCGCCAAGAAACTCATCGCCGGGTGCGGCGGCAGCATCCCCGTCATCGCGAAAATCGAACGGCAGGAAGCGATCAATTGCTTGGACGCCATTTTGGAAGAGGTCGACGGCGTCATGATCGCCAGAGGCGATCTCGGCGTCGAAATGGGCCCGGAAGCCGTCCCCGTGCTCCAGAAGCGCATTATCGCGGAGGCCAACCGCCGGCGCCGACTGGTGATCACCGCGACACAGATGCTCGAGTCCATGACGCAGCATTTACGGCCGACGCGAGCGGAAGCATCGGATGTGGCCAACGCGGTCTTTGACGGCACCGATGCCGTCATGCTGTCGGCCGAAACGGCGATTGGCGCGCATCCCATCGAAACGGTCCAGGTCATGGACCGCATCATTCGCGCCGCCGAAGAAGGCTGCGAGCCCGGGATGGTCCCGAAACGGCAGAGCGACTTCGGTGATATGTCATTGCCCGAAGCGATCTGCACGGCGGCA
>DASVBB010000069.1:0-10922 GCA_036376045.1 Nitrospira sp. | reverse complement strand
GGCTCTGCGAGTCTGGATTCCCCCCGGGATGATAGACCCTCGAGCTGCCGACAAGCTTGCGCAGGAACTGGCGAACCTGGCGCCCGGTCGGGGAGTGTCGCTGGTTGCGGATCCGACGATTTCCGCTCCCACGCATGTGCTCACCTGGGACGGCAGCCAATGGATGTTATGGTCCGATGCTCCACACCCGTGGCCCGCCGGAAAGGCACCCCGGGGTGAGGACATCTTGATGCAGGTGAAGGACAGAACGGCACATCCCGCCCTCTTCGTCAGCATGCCCCCGACAAGCGCCGCGATCAAGGTGTTCAGTCCAAGGCGCCTGCAGAATATGGGTGTTGCGGTCACCGCGACCCCGGACGAGGCGCTCTACATGTTGTCGGGACGGTTTGACCGGTCGCATGCTGAATACGCGTGGGTCTCGACGCGAATGGTGCGCACTGGTGCGAATGGTCGGGAGAGTCTTGTGGTACCTCTCCCAGCCCGGTCCGTCTGGAGCGCATTTCCTGAACGCGAGGGACGTTGTGAATCGGGAGGACTGGTTGATTGTCTGACGCGCCTGGCAAAGCTCCACTACTGGCTCACCATCGCGGCGCCCCCGGGAGATGATCGCTTTCCCTATCGATTGGCGTTCAAGAGCGTGAGGGATGGCCGCACCATCGAACGCGGAGACCTGAGCGAAGGCAACTACCGCTTGGTCCTTCGCGCCGAATCGCCCGCGATTGAACGCATTCGACAGGGGCTGGGACTCCAGTCGAGATTCGTCTATGTCTTTGCCATCGACCAAGAAGGGCGGATCACGCAACTGTTCCCGAATGTCGGAAGCCGAGAGGGGGAACACCTGTTGCCTCGACCAGATACGTTGAAACAGCCGGCGATGGAGCTGACTGAGGTCCCGTTCGGCGAATCGGGCATGATTTCCGTTCATGCGCCCTTCGGCACGGATACCTATCTGGTGATTGCATCCGTCCAGGCATTTCCGCAGCTAAGGGAGTTACTGGAAGCCGACCCGGTAGCCGCTCCCTCCTCCGTCGTGCGCGGGTCGAATGATTGGTCGATCGACCGCCTCTTTGTCCGTAGCATCGCTGACGCACCGTGAACCGGGCACCTCTTCCTGAACAGATGGTCGACACTTGACGCCCTCACCCTTCTTCTATAGCGTTGCACAGATTTTGACCACTCCCCGGTTGCCAATAGGTCATACCATGGACCGAAGGGTGACAATCCATCCGCTGTGGCTCATCCTGCTTTTACTGGTCTCCCTCGGGGCGAAGGGTTGCCCAACGTATGTCGGCTGCGGTGTGTCGGGATCGTTGCCGAGCGGCCCCCAAGGGGCCAGCGCAGATACTTGGAGTTGTCAGGTCGGGATGCAGATCGCCAAAGGCCAGTCCGTGACGACGCCTCAGCAGGCAAAAGCAGGGTTGCTTGCCATGAAGGATCAGAAGGCCGTGCAAGTCGCCAGTCTCCGTGACCAACTCAAGAGTGGCGACTCGTTTGGCTTCGGAGGCAAGGATGTTGGTTCTCAATCCGGTAAGGTCGAGGACCAACTCAAAGCCGCCACTCAAGACGTGCAACGACTGGATGTCCAGGTCAGCGCTCTGGATCAACTCCGGCCGCCGCCGAGCGTCACAGTCTTGTCGGACGGTTCGTGGACCATGCAGGGAGACAAAGCCGTCTTCCGCACACAAGCTCCGTATGAACCGGGGAAGACCTACGTCATTCCGTACGTCCTCCGATCCGAGCAGGGGGAAGTGGTCGAGACGGGGTTCCTGCGCGTTGAATCCATCGAGGTCGAGTCCGGCCGCTAGCGAAACTCTGGTCGCTTGCGTCGCGCGTGCATGAATAAGTCATCATCACTTTCACGCAGCGTTCTTCTCCTCATCCTCCTCCACTTCGCCTGGATCATCGGTACGAGCTCACCGGCTATCGCTGACGAGTTTCTTCCTCGAACCAACCCGAAGTTCAAACAAGCCGAAGAGGTCTATCGGAGCCTGATCCGGGCGGTCGGGGACAGCAGGACGCCGCCGGAACTCCGCATGGTGCGGGGGAGATCCTCGGTCTTCGACATCGCCATGTTCGCCCCCAAACAGCATCGCGTGCTCATTGAAGAGCGGTTTGTCGACCTGACGCAACGTCTTCCTCCTTCGGATGGTCCTCATGCGTTGGCACTCATCCTCGGTCATGAACTCGCACACTTCTACCGCAGCCACCCCTGGGCGCTCGAATTTGGCAACGCGTTTGCGAACCGTCAGCGCCAATCTGAAGATGGCGGAGCTGCATCGACGTCAGGTCACGTCGTGAATCGTGAAGAGCGACGGCGACTCGAATCTGAGGCTGACTACTTCGGTGGTTTCTATAGTTTCTTAGCCGGCTATCATCCCCTCCGCATCGCATCGACGGTGTTCGACGCCGTGTACCGCGAGTACCAATTCGACAAATCTCTTTCCGCGTATGAGCATTTGGAAGATCGCAAGGCCGCGGCGCAAGAGGCTCAGGCGAGACTGCGTCAGCTCGAACCCCTGTTCGATGCAGGAATATTCCTGAGTCTCCTTAAAGATCACCTCAACGCGGCGCGGGTGTTCGACCGGATCGCCGCCGATTTTCCAGGTCCGGAAATCCTGAACAATGCGGGCGCCTCGCTCGCGAACGAATCGCTGCGGTGGTTCACGGACACGGAACGTCGGTTTCTATATCCACTCACGCTCGATTCCGAGACGAGGTTGGCGAGCGACGCGTCAAGAGGCGGTGATGCCGATGCGTCGGAGCGCCTGGAACGGCGGTCCGCGCTCTTGGAGCAGGCCCTGGAGCGATTCGAGCGGGCAGTGGCACTCCTTCCCGGCTATGTCAGTGGAATGGTGAATATCGCCTGCGTCCTGGACCTGTTGGGCCGGCATGAAGCGGCGCTCCAGAAGGCTCGCGAAGCGCTCGCACTCCTCGAGCGTGACGCCGCCAACGACGGGGGAGAGGCCGCGGTCATCGCCGGCATCGCGGCGGCTCATCTGGGGCGTGACGACGAAGCGCGCAGGGCATTCCTGTCCGCTGGCGCGCTGGGCAGTCCGCTCGCAGAAGGAAATTTGTCGGTACTGAAGGGCCGGGACGAGATGGAAGCCCAACCGGAAGGAAGCGACCAAAAGCCATTTCACCCGGCACGGATCGGTGGAGTCGACATCACGGAGCTCCGCGTGGGCAATGTGCTTGCAGATCCGGGTGTCACCGCGTTGGCTCGATGGCAGGCCGACGACGAACACCCGGAGCTTCAGATCTTCAGAACGAAGCAGGGATCGACGCTGATGACGATCATCCTACGCGGCGATGCGGCGAAACGGTCTGCGGGAATCTTTCTCAGCGACGATCAGGCGGTCACCAACGCCGGCCATGAACTGGCGGTCGGGTTGCCGGTCTCGCGTGTGGAGGCGAGGTACGGCAAGCCGTCGTCGGTCTATCTGTCGCGGCAAGGTCGATCTTACGTCTATGAAGGCCGCTACCATGGCCACGTGCTCGGGCTCATCATCCGGCTAGACAGAGGAAGTTCGGTCAGGAACTGGGCGGCCTTTCGGATCGAGGAATAGGAGCGGGTGCCACGTAGTGAGGGTGCCCGCCCACGGATCACGTCCTAGAATCTGGCGACGACCTGGAAGGTCGGTCCCCAGGTTGTGTCATTGTTGGACAACTGTCCAAGGTTCACGTTGATGATCTGCGTGCGAAAACCCATCATAACGGCCGAACCGATTGCACCCAGTCCTGTTCTGAGGCTTGGTCCATCGAGTGACAGTCCGAATTCTGCACTATACCCCTGAACTGCTTTGGCTGTCGTTTGCACGGTTCCGCTCGTATTCGACTTCTCATCATAGAATCCAATAGCGAGATTGCCATAGGCCTTCAAGGGTCCGGCTACCGTTCCCGACCCGAAGAACCCAACCAGAGGACCACTGATCCAAACGGTGTCGTGGGGTGGAAAGGGAGAGGGCTGGGTGCTGCTGTGCCGCTGTTGCATATTGTAGTAGCCAGCGAAGAATCCGAAGCCTCGCCAGACCGAAAGGGCTGCCACGATAGAATAATCACGACGAGTGGCGGAGGTTTGATCGACCGGAATGCCGTTACTAACTGCAATAGGGCTGAAGTCGAACCCTCCCGCTTGCAGCCACGTGAAGTTCACGGACACGCTGTTGAACCATTCATCGTCCCGCACACGCACGCTTCCGGTCAGGCTAGGGCCCATCATGGCCGTGGTATCCGATGTTCTTGAGAGGTTCACTTGAGTGGTACCGTTACTCAAGACTCCGCCCGGCTGCCATTTGGCGACCCAGAATTTCAAGCCGGCGTCGAAGGAGAACCGGTCGCCCAGAATTCGCTTGTCAGTTTGCTGATCGCCTGGTGAATCGGCCGGAAATTTGTCGGCCGACCAGGCCCGCTGGTTCTGCAGGCACAGCACCGCAATGACACAGCACACCACGACCCTCGTGCCCCCCGTGCTCATGCACCCCTCCTGGTTCGGCTGACTCATTTTGCCCCCCACCACTGAGGTCGACGATGTTCTAGAACCCACCGACGAACGGGGGCCGGTCCTGTCTTTTTGGCTTCTGTTCCTGTTCGATTGGCGAAGTCTTGGCAAACACCGAAGCGAGCTGAAAGATGAATTGTCCGCCTTCGTCGTTAGCACCCTGCAGAGGCTGGCTCCGTGGCATCTGCTCCGCATTGCGGGCGACCAGCGGAATGACCTGGTCCGCAATCCGGCTGGGGATGAGGTAGGGCTCGTCGTTTTCCTTGAGGAACTTGATGAGGTGATACGCAAACACGCTGTGTCCGTCCCTGCCCTGGTCGGCGACCGGTTCGGTGCTGCCGGATGTAAAGGCCCAGCGGGACCGCTTCGAATACAATTTGGCGTAATACTTGTCGGTCACGGGCGGCAGAATCGCCCGTGTCTGGGCGAACAGATTACCGCTGAAACATGAATCGGCAATGATGTACACGTGCTGCGCACGCATGGCGGCAATGTAATTGCGGATCGCGGCATCCAGGATCCAGGTACCGGGCTCTTCCAGGGAGCCGTCGGCCGGCACCCACCAAGCCAGCTGGTTGTCATCGCTGAATTGCCCGTGGCCGGCATAATAGACCATGACGCTGTCATGGGGACCGGCTTCACGCGCAAGCCGGATCAAAGCTCCTTCGATCCGGCTTCTCGTCGCCTCGGCATTTAACAGTAATTTGATGTTCTCGGGTTTGAAGCCGTACCGGTCGACGAGAACGTCGCGAATGCCCGTGGCATCTGCCACGGCGGTCTTCAGCTTCGGCGGTCCCTGGTATTCGTTGATGCCGATGATGAGGGCCCGGTATTGACCCTGGATGGGCACTTCACCCGGGACGGCTTGAATGACGGGACTGGCTCCGCGTTTGGTCTCGTCGGCGGCAGAAGCGGGAACGGACACCAGCATGTGCAGACAGAGCAGCGAGACGGCCGACAAAGGAAGAGTCACGCGCATCAGCACACCAGCCGGCGAAGGGATGGTGAAGACGGGGCAAGAGTCTATACCAGGTTGGAATCAGCATGCAATAAGGTCGGTGGTCCTGGCAGCACGTTTTCCCTTAAGAGGGGATCCGTGCCTGTCAGGAAGATGACGCGATTCTTCTTGCGGGAATACAACCGATACTCACCCGATGACAGCTTTCTGATCATGGGATTTATCTCCCGAGTCGGGCAGGGGACGTTAGATTTCTGCGACCTCTGCAACGATGGTGTGGTATCCCGAAGCACCGGCCGGCTGCGGCCGCACGAGTTCGGCAATCTGCAGCTGACCTTTCGTATCGGTGGCACGGACGACCGTTTGATACTTTCCTGGCCTGGGCGGCTTCCAGGTATAGCTCCAGATGACCCAGGAGTAGGGAGACATCGGCGGTTCGATGCGGCATTCATTCCACGTACGCCCGGCATCGAAACTCAATTCAACTTTACCGATGCTGTTGGGTCCACCGAACGCGATGCCGCGGAACGTCTGTTCGGTCCCTTTGAGCGTCTGATAGTGGCCAGGGGAATCGATTCGTGAAAACACCTTGATCGTCCCGTCGTCGGTCCACCCTTTACGCTGCCAGTAACCCAGATAGTCGCCCGGATACACTTCGATCTCATGAATCCATTTCACATTCTTGATGCCATAGAGGCCCGGCACGATAAGCCGGAGGGGGAATCCATGCTCATTCGGCAACTTCTCTCCGTTCATTAAGAAGGCGAGCATCACGTCGTCTTGCATGGCCCGTTTAAAAGGGATGCTGTCGTCGTATCCGTCGATTCCGCGAAAGATGACGTCACGCGCCGTCTCTTCGTCTGCGCCCGCATCTTGGAGGAGTCTCTTGAGCGAGATTCCGCGCCAGGTCGCATTGCCGAGGCTATCGCCGCCCGGCAAGGTATCGATGCACATCAGTGTGGACACCTGGTCGTACGAGTCCCGGTTGAGAATGTCCCGCCACCCGAGAGACATCGGTTTCTTGACTTCGCCCTTTATGTTCAACTTCCATTGCTCGATGTTGACCTCGCGCGAGACCGAAACGACGCTGTCCGCGTAATTCACGACGTAAAACTTTGAATTGTTGGTGAAATAGGTCGTCTCGCGAGGCGGTACGGCAAACATCCGTCCAAAGACACCGCCGACGGCATCGCAGCCGCCCGTCATGCCGAAGAGGGCGCCAAGGCCGGTGGCTTTCAGGATGGTTCGACGTGAAACGCGCATCACGTATGTATTATCGTACATGCGTTGTGCCGGCCGCAATGTGCAGGTGGAATGGAGTTGTGGTATGGTGCGCCTCTCACAACTCACAGCAGGAGTGACGAATGCGGAGGCCATTTTCGAGAGCGACCCTTTTGCAGATGGTGTTGGTCGCCACGCTGTTGATCTGGGTGAGTGCCTCGGTGTCTGGTCGCGCGTATGCTGCCGATCCGCCACAAGGGTCGCCAAAAGACAGCCCAAGAGAGCAATCCCCGGAAGAGGCGGCGGGCGGAAAGCAAAACCTGCAGCTGATGCGGAAAGCCTGCGATGAAGACGTCAAGAAGCTCTGTCCGGACATCAGACCCGGTGGCGGACGCATCCTCCAGTGCTTGCACGGCCAGGAGTCGAATCTTTCTCCGGCCTGCCGCCAAGCGCTGGGACCTCGCTCTTCGAATCCTTAACGGACCTCTCGAGTCGATTCGGTCGTGATTCCGACGGACTGATGTTCCCTACCTCTACATGTGTTGTCTTTTCCAGTTCGTCGCCGGTATTGTTCTTGTCCTTTGCAGCATAAGCTATGCGGAAGAGCCTGCCGCTCCGGTGCAGGGACCTCCGTCACCCCACCAGCCGTTGCCTCCCGAACGAACATCTCCGAGCACGAGCGAATCCAGTACGGTCTTCAAACCCGTTCGCGACTGGTGGAACGACAAGTTGTCGTGGGAGACCGGCGCGGGACGAAGTTATGTCCTCCCGGCCGGAGAAATTCTTCTGTATGAATTTCTGCTCAATCGTTTTGATCGGAACTTCGTCGAGCCTACGTCCGAGTACGAGACGAGCTGGGACACGATCTGGAAGAATCTGACGGATTCGAAATGGGTCATCGACAACGACCAGTTCAAGGTCAATCAGTTTCTGCATCCGTACGGAGGAAGCGTGTACTACGGGTTAGCTCGCTCTTCCGGCCTCAATTTTTGGGAATCGTTCCTGTATAGCGCCGCAGGGAGTTTCGTCTGGGAAATCGCCGGAGAAACCACCAATCCCTCCATCAATGACATGATCGCGACCCCGATCGGCGGCACTTTCATCGGCGAGCCGTTTTTCCGCATGGCGAGCCTGTTGTTGGAGGACAGCGAAGGAAAACCCGGCTTCTGGCGGGAGCTCGGCGCCGCGCTCATCTCGCCTCCGACCGGATTCAACCGTCTCGTGTTCGGTAGCCGATTCGACGATATCTTTCCGAGCCATAAACCGGCGACGTTCATGCGCTTCATGGCGGGAGGGTCGTTTACCTCGAGCAGCCACAATGTGTCGTCCCAAGTTGAGGAGACGGGAGCCGTCGCTGACTTTACGTTCAGTTATGGTCTGCCAGGGCGGCCCGGCTACAGTTATGAGCGTCCTTTCGATTATTTCGACTTTCATGTGACCGCGGTCACCGCGAACGTGCTCGAAAGCATCAACACTCGTGGTTTGCTCTGGGGGAAGCCCTACGCAGGTGAATCGACCCGGGGAATCTGGGGATTGTATGGAATGTACGACTACATCTCGCCTCAGGTTTTTCGTGTGTCGAGCACGGCATTAGCGGTGGGCACCACCTGGCAATCATGGCTGTCGCCAACCGTGGCGTTACAAGGGACGGCGCTCGCCGGAGCGGGGTATGGGGCAGCGGGCAATATGGAAGCGCAGGGAGAGCGCGACTATCATTATGGGCTAACGCCGGAAGGGCTCTTGTCACTTCGATTCATATTCGGCGACCGGGCGATGATCGACCTCACAGCGCGCGAATTCTATGTCAGCGACGTCCTGTCCCCCGACCAGGCGGCTTGGGAGAATATCATGCGTGGTGAGTCTTCGTTGACGGTGCGAATTTACGACCGTCATGGCTTGGCAGTCCGCTACCAGCACGCGCATCGGAATGCGAGTTATTCCAATATCGACTATCGGAATCAGGACGTCGGCATGGCGAGCCTCATGTATGTGTTCCTCGGTGAATCGGGATTCGGAGCCGTGGATTGGCGTTGACCGGTGTGATGACCGGTCATGACCCTCTGTTATTTCTGACAGTTCCGGCCTGCCGTACGACGTAGTACATCCACAGCGGGTCTGAGCATTTCCGTCTTGAATGTGCCGTTGGGCCAGGACAAGGCATGACGAGTCAACTGAGGGAAGGAGACGTGGAGCGGACGGCTGATCCACTCGTCACCTGGACCAAGGTGATTTACGCGCTTCATGCCTTCAGCCTCGTGACCGGCATCGTCGGCACCGCCACCATCGTCGGCGCGTTTCTGACCGGTTGGCCGTCGATCATCGCGGTCATTCTGAACTATGTCAAACGAAGCGAGGTACGCGGCACATGGCTCGAATCGCATTTTCGATGGCAGATCCGGACGTTCTGGTTCGGACTGCTCTGGATTGTGCTCTGCCTCGTGTTCGTCGTGGCGACCTTTGGAATAGGGATCTTGATTGCGTGGCTCCCCATGGGGCTGGTCGGGCTTTGGTTCGTCTATAGAATCATTCGCGGATGGGTCGCTCTGACCGATGGGCATCCGATGTATGTATAGGGGATGGTGCTATCCAGGGAGCATTGGCGTCGTCCACAGGTCTGGAGGGCAGCATCACCTGTCAGTTTTGACAGTTCCTACGATCCAAGCCTGATGGCTACACTAGTTCGCCTTAGTGTCACGACAGGTCTCGCGACGACGTTGTGAGAAGGCCTTGCAGAATGCTGTCGCAGGAGGGTGCGGATGAACCCACAGGGTGACGTGTCGAAGTCCCTGGGACTCTCCATCGGTGCTTTCGTCGTTGGAGTAGTCGTCGGATGCGCGGGAGGATCGCCTCAACAGGACGCTTCCTATAAGTTGGTCCCGATCACCGAGGTCGGTATGGTGGCCGGTGAGTGGGAAGGTCTGGTGAAAAAGGACCATGCCACGCTTCCTGAAGGCTCGGTGCGACTCATGATCCGCGCCAACAGTACGTATTTGTTTGCCGGTCAAACCGTCTCTGCGGCGGCGGTGGGATCGGGGGATCTCGAAGTGCGCGACGGCCGATTGGTCGGGGAAACAGAAAAGCGCGCCGTGAGATTGACCTTGTACGACCATAAGGGCAAGGCCGTGGTATTCGTCGAGTCGACCAACCTGGCAACGGGAGAACGATACCGCGGCGAATTCACCAAGGTGCAGTGAGCCGCAGGGGGATCTTGAATCGGAGACGACGCGTGGACGAAGATGGCGTGGTCTCCGGAGGATCACGGTCATGCTGAGACGGGGTCCACACAGCGCATGCTTATCGGTAGGACTCGGCGTCGCGGTCCTCCTTCTCTGTCAGGCGTGCGGCTCCGAGCGATATCACACGGTAATGGGTGCGGCGGAATCCGGCCTTGGATCGCTGACCCTGGCGGACGATTACCGGCATCAGCGCCATCTGCAGCAAGTCCTGCTCGAGGAGCCGGCATTCGCCGGCCTCACGCTGACCGCCTATGTATTCATGGATCACGGATATGTGGTCGGTCATGTGCGGAGCCCCGAGCAAGCCGAGGCTGTCTACCAGGTCGCCAGCAAGGTTGAAGGGCTTCGATCAATCAACGCGTTTCTTCCGATCAAACGAACGGCCGACGTGATCGGCGCCGTCACATCCGACGAGACGCTGAAGTCAGAGGTTCAGGCGGCGCTCGCACGGACTCCGGGCGTTGTGGACTCGCGCGTGCACGTCGAGGTCCTGGATCACCGTGCCATCCTGCTCGGCGTCGTGTCGGGAACGGAAGAGAAAACCCGTGCGGAAGATGCCGCGGCATCGACGATCGGCGTGAAGCGCATCATCAGTTGGCTGTTGTTGCCAGAAACCGACTATCTCGCGATCCGGTCGCAGGTGTTTTAGAAAGCAATGCGATGGACAGGATCGGACATCAGAAAGTCGCCAGGGCATACCGTGTGCGGCGACTGTCTTTCCTCGTCGTGGTCATGCTGTGTGCCGCCGCATGCACGGAACCGACTCGAGAGACCTTCCGGGAGCCGACCGGCATCCCGATGCAGCGGATCAAACTGCTGACGTACAACACGCTCCACGGGCTTGAGCCGAGCGGACTGACCGTCAAGTCCAGTGAATCGAAAGAGGCCAGGCAGGCGCGGCTTGATCTGCAATTTCGACAGCTTTCTGTCATCCAACCGGACGTCATGCTCCTTCAAGAGGTCAATCCGCTCCCTGAAATGGCCGACAAGTACGTCGCGGCGATGAAGC
>DASVBB010000067.1:0-14735 GCA_036376045.1 Nitrospira sp. | reverse complement strand
GGCATTTCCGAAGCCTCTCAATCGATCTCGTTTCCCGCAATGGCTGAGCGCCAACAGGCCCTTGCCAAAGCGGTCCTCGCCGATCCTGCCGTCTCCAGTCTGTCTTCCTTCATTGGTGTGGACGGCACCAACACCACGCTCAACAGCGGACGCATGTACATCAATCTGAAGCCCTTGGACAACAGGGACACCGTGCAGGACGTGATCTTCCGGCTTCAACGCGATGTCGCCAGCGTCGAGGGGATCACGTTGTTCCTGCAACCGATGCAGGACCTTACGGTCGAGGATCGGGTGAGCCGCACCCAATTTCAATATGCATTGGAAGATGCGGACCCGGAGGAGTTGAGTCGATGGGCACCGCTCTTTCTTGACGCGCTACAGAAACTCCCCGAGCTGCACGACGTGAGCAGCGATCAACAGGACCAGGGGCTGGCCTCGTTGCTGGTCATCGACCGGAGCACGGCCTCACGTCTCGGTATCACCCCGCAAGTGATCGTCGACACACTCTACGATGCGTTCGGACAACGCCAGGTGTCCACGATGTTCACCCAATTGAATCAGTACCGGGTGGTGCTCGAAGTCATGCCCGAATTTCAGAATGGCCCCCAGGCGCTGCAATTTCTGGACATCCGCTCGTTGACCGGCGGTCAGGTGCCGCTGAACGTGTTTACCCATTTCTCCGAAACACGGACCCCATTGGCCATCAACCGCCAGGGGCAATTTCCCGCCGTCACGCTCTCATTTAATCTGGCACCCGGGACTTCGCTTGGCCATGCCGTGACAGCCATCGAGCGTGCGGCCCAGACCATCGGCCTGCCAGCCAGCATTCGAGGCAGCTTTCAAGGCACGGCCCAGGCCTTTCAAGCCTCGTTGGGAAACGAAACGTGGCTCATTCTTGCCGCACTTGTCACGGTTTACATCGTGTTGGGCATTCTGTACGAAAGCTACATCCACCCGTTAACGATCCTCTCCACGCTCCCTTCAGCCGGTGTCGGTGCGTTACTCGCGTTGATGCTGTTCGACACGGAGTTCAGTGTCATCGCGCTCATCGGTATTATTCTGTTGATCGGCATCGTCAAAAAGAATGCGATCATGATGATCGACTTTGCGCTCGATGCAGAGCGAACGGAAGGCAAGCCACCGCTTGAGGCCATCTATGAAGCCTGTCTCTTGCGCTTTCGTCCGATCATGATGACGACGATGGCGGCATTGCTCGGGGCATTGCCGCTGGCGATCGGTTCTGGAGTCGGATCGGAACTGCGGCACCCGCTTGGAATCGCCATCATTGGCGGGCTCATTCTGAGCCAGGCGCTGACACTCTACACCACGCCGGTCGTCTACCTCGCCTTTGACCGCTTGTCGCGCAGCTTCAATGCGGGGCCGTCTCCAGCTCAGACTCAGACACTGACGTCTGGTAGCGTATGAACATTTCTGCGACGTTCATTCAACGTCCGGTCGCGACGACATTGCTGACCATCGGCGTGACGCTGGTCGGCGTCGTCGCGTTCAGGTTTCTTCCGGTTGCTGCCCTGCCGCAAGTCGAGTTCCCGACGATCAGCGTCTCCGCCGGACTGCCCGGCGGCAGTCCGGAAACCATGGCGACCTCGGTGGCGGCCCCGCTCGAGCATCAATTCGCCCGGATCGCCGGCGTCACCGAGATGACCTCTTCAAGCTCTCTCGGTCAAGCCACCATCACGTTGCAATTCGAACTCAGCCGCGACATCGACGGTGCCGCGCGGGACGTTCAGGCCGCGATCATGGCGGCAACCGGTGACCTTCCGGCAAATTTGCCGATTAAACCGACCTATCGGAAGATCAATCCGGCGGACGCGCCAATTCTCATCCTCTCGCTCACATCCGATATCGTGAGCCGCGGCCGCATGTACGACGTGGCCTCGAGCATCTTGCAACAGAAACTGTCTCAAATCGACGGTGTCGGACAGGTGTATGTCGGGGGAGGCTCGCTGCCCGCCGTTCGTATCGATCTCAATCCCACAGCGTTGAACAAGTACGGAATCGGATTAGGTGACGTCCGGCAGATGCTAAGCCGGACGAATGTCAATCGTCCCAAGGGTCAACTCAGCGACGGCAGCCGCACGTGGGAGATCCGGACGAACGATCAGCTGCAGAGTGTGGAGGATTATCTGCCGTTGATCGTAAGTTACCGCGAAGGCCGAGCCGTCCGATTGGCCGATGTTGCGACTGTCGAGCACTCGGTCGAGGATCTCCGCACGATGGGTGTCGCGAACGGGACACCGGCAGTCCTGATTATTATCAGCCGGCAGCCGGGAGCAAACATCATCGAAACCGTCGACCGCGTGCGGGCCATTCTGCCGCAGCTCGAAGCCTCCATTCCCGGCAGCATGACGCTTTCGGTGGTCGTCGACCGCACGCCGGTCATTCGCGCCTCCCTCCACGACGTCGAGCGGACGCTGGCAATTTCGGTACTGCTGGTGATTCTGGTCGTCTTTCTTTTTCTCCGGGACTGGCGCGCCACGTTGATTCCTTGTGTCGCAGTGCCGGTCTCGCTGATCAGTACGTTCGGGGTGATGTACCTCCTCGGGTACAGTCTCGACAACCTTTCCTTGATGGCGTTGACCATCGCAACGGGTTTCGTGGTCGACGATGCCATCGTCGTCCTGGAAAACATCAGTCGCTATCGTGAACAGGGCATGGCACCACTGCAGGCCGCCCTGCGTGGCGCTCGTGAAATCACGTTCACCGTCCTCTCGATGACGCTGTCGCTCGTCGCCGTCTTTGTGCCCATTCTCTTCATGGGAGGCATGATGGGCCGGCTCTTCCGGGAATTCGCCGTAACCCTTTCAGTGGCCATTCTGGTCTCGCTCATTGTCTCTCTCACAACGACACCCATGATGTGTGCGAGAGTGCTGAAACCTGAGCACGGCCGGACGCACGGACGATGGTACCGGTTGAGCGAACAGATGTTCGAAGGCATGCGCAGCGGGTATGCTCACAGCCTGGGATGGGTGTTACGCCATCCGCGCGGGATGTTGGCCCTGACGCTGGCGACGATGGCCTTCAGTGTGTACCTCTACACGATCGTCCCCAAGGGCTTCTTCCCCCAGCAAGACACCGGGCGCATGTTCGGAAATATCCAAGCGGCACAGGATATTTCCTTCCAGGCCATGCGCCAGAAATTGACTGAGATTGTCGACATCGTGAAGAGCGATCCGGCAGTCGACACAGTGACGGGCTTCAGCGGCGGTGGCAGCGGCAACAGCAATACGGGCCGCATGTTCATTGGATTGAAGCCACTGCATGAGCGGCAGTTGAGCGTGGATCAGGTCATCGCACGCCTGCGTCCCAAGCTCGCTCAAGTCCCGGGTGCACCGACGGTGTTGCAAGCCATTCAGGATCTCCGCATCGGAGGCCGGGCGAGCAGCGCGCAATATCAGTACACGCTCCAAAGCGTGGACCTGGCCGAGTTGAATACGTGGGCTCCAAAAGTGGAACGACAACTGCGCACGCTGAAGGAGATCGCCGACGTCAACAGTGATCAGCAGGACAAGGGACAGCAGTCCTTGGTGGTCTTCGACCGCCTCACGGCGTCGCGATTGGGCGTGAGTCCCCAGCTCATCGACGACACCCTGTATGACGCATTCGGCCAGCGCCAGGTGTCTATCTTGTATACCCCGCTCAACCAGTACCATGTGGTGATGGAAGTGGCACCGCAATACTGGCAGAACCCCTCCACGCTCCAGGAAATCTATGTGCGGTCGCGCTCCGGGATGCAGGTGCCCTTGAGCGCAGTGGCCCGCTTTGAGCCGACAAACACGCTCCTGTTGGTCAACCATCAAGGGCAATTCCCCGGCGTCACGCTGTCGTTCAATATCGCGCCAGGCGCTTCGCTCGGCGGCGCCGTGCAGGCCATCGAGCAATCGATGCGGGAGATCGGTTTGCCGGCGGGTGTACAGGGCAGCTTCCAGGGTGCGGCGAAGGCGTTTCAGGCTTCACTGGAGAACCAACCGCTCCTCATCCTCGCTGCGCTCGTCACCGTCTATATTGTGCTGGGAATTCTCTACGAGAGCTATATCCATCCGGTGACCATTCTCTCCACCCTCCCCTCGGCAGGAGTCGGTGCGCTGTTGGCGCTGTTGCTCTTCAAAAGCGAGTTGAGCATGATCGCGCTCATCGGCATCATTCTGTTGATCGGGATCGTGAAGAAAAATGCCATCATGATGATTGACTTCGCGCTGGATGCGGAGCGGCACGAGGCCAAGCGGCCCGAGCAGGCGATCTACGAAGCCTGTTTGCTGCGCTTCAGACCGATCATGATGACGACCATGGCGGCGCTGTTCGGGGCCCTGCCATTGGCGCTGGGCACCGGCGTCGGTTCGGAACTGCGAAGGCCGCTCGGCATCGCGATCGTGGGCGGCCTGCTGGTGAGCCAGTTGTTGACCTTGTACACGACGCCCGTCGTGTATCTCTACCTGGACCGCATGCGCCTGCGTTTCCTTCGGCGTCGCCCGCACGCGATGGAAGCCAAACCGCTTCCTCAATGACCCCCGGCGCTTCACGTTCGGGGAGGATCCCCTTCTTCACTATTGACAGCCGCCCCGGCTCTCCGTAGGCTTCCCGCATCCGACGCGCATGAAGAGACCCCATGGTCTGATGATCCGACGTTTCTCCACCGCCTTGTTGGCGGTGACGGTCCTGACGGCTTGTCCGCGCGTGTTGTATCTGGATTATCACCCTACTGGCTCGATCAAGGGCAGCGGTCCCGTCCATGTCGACCACTTCTCGTATGCGGGACATCCGACCGGACTGATGCAACAAAAGGAAGTGAAATCAGGCGACCAGGATCCGGAGGTCTTGTATCTCTCACAGGACATCGGTGAGTTTTTCGCCGGAGCGCTCACAAAAGAGTTGATCCGGGCGGGTTATGAACCTCGCCCGGATGCACCGAGAACCGTCACGGGCTCGATCGAACGGTTTTATCTCGACTATGTCGGCCGGACCGACCAACGGTTCATGATCGAGACCACCTTTCGAGTGGCACGCGACAATGCGCCGGCCTTCACGACCTCCTGCCGGTCGGAGCAACAACAGGCCAAGGATTGGATGAAAAGCGGATCGTTGATCGAGCACGGGGTCCGCGACTGCATCGAGACATTCGTGAAAAACGCGCAAGCGGCCGGCGCGCTGTAACAGCTTGACGGGACCTGGGAAAAGGACACCATGCCGGGATTTGAATTCATCGGAGATGAGGAGCGCCGGGAAATCCAACAGGTGCTCGATTCGGGCGTCCTCATGCGTTACGGATTCGACGGGGCCAGAAACGGGCAATGGAAATGTCGCGAACTCGAGCAGCGATTGGCGGCGCGGCTCGGCAGCCGCTATGCGCATGTCTGCTCGAGCGGCACCGCCGCGCTCAGCACGGCATTGGCAGCCTGCGGGGTGGGAGCGGGTGATGAAATCATTCTCCCGCCGTTCACCTTCGTCGCCGATCTGGAAACCGTGCTGCTCGCCGGCGCTATTCCCGTGTTCGCCGAGATCGATCACACGCTTTGCCTCGATCCACAGTCGGTCGAGCGTGCTGTGACGCCGAAAACGAAAGCCGTCCTCGTCGTCCACATGTGCGGGGCGATGGCCCGGATCGATGCGCTGGTCGAGGTCTGTCGCAGGCATCGCCTGACACTCATCGAGGACGCAGCCCAGGCTGCCGGAGCGACCTTTCAGGGGCGTGCGCTAGGGACATTCGGGCGGGTCGGCTGCTTGTCCTTTGACTATGTGAAAACGATTACGTGTGGCGAAGGCGGAGCGCTCCTGACCGACGACGACAACATCTATCGCCTGGCACAAGCCTTTACCGACCACGGCCATGATCACGTCGGCACCGACCGGGGGGCGGACGGCCATCCGCACATCGGCCTCAACTTTCGACTCAGCGAGCTCCACGCGGCAGTCGGCGTGGCTCAGCTTGCCCGATTGGACCATATCCTGGAGGTGCAACGCCGTCATAAGGCGGCCCTCAAGGAGGGACTGGCGGGGATTCGCGGACTCGAATTTCGAACCTTACCTGATCCTGCCGGCGATTCAGCGACCTTCCTGAGTTTCATGCTGCCGACGGAGCAGGAAGCGCGTCTCGCCGCGAAGGCATTGGGTGAAGCCGGAGTCGACGGGTGCTTTTACTGGTACGACAACAACTGGCACTATCACCGAAAATGGGACCACATTAAAGCCCTGGCATCGCCGGCCCGCTTGGCCATCGACCGCTTCGGGTACGGCACCGATCTGACGAAGGTTGCACTGCCGCAGTCCGATGCCGTGATGGGCAGAACCATCTCCATGTTGATCAAGCTGCGGTGGACGCCGCAACAGGTAAGTGATAGACTCGCCCGAATGAAATCCGCCCTGGCCTGATCCCTTCTCAGTGTGTGGAAACTCAATTTCGAGCAGACTCGATGAACGTCGCCATCATCGTCCCGGCCCGCATCGGTTCGACCCGCTTTCCCAAAAAGCTGCTCCATAAGATCAAGGACAAACCCGTCATCGTTTGGACGGCTGACCGGATCAAGAAGGAGGCGCCGGAGTTTCCTCTCTTCTTCGCGGTTGATCACGAATCCCTCGCCGACGTCCTCCGTCGAGACGGTTATGACGTGATCATGACCGATCCGGCCCACACTTGCGGCACCGACCGCATTGCGGAAGCCAATCGACGACTCAAGGCCCAGTACGTCGTCAATGTCCAGGCGGATGAACCGCTCGTGACCGGAGGGCAGATCCGCCAGTTGGTCGAACTCATTCAACAGGATACCGAGATGGCGACGCTGGGCACGCCGGTGCGGTACGATAAGGACTACCGCAATCCGAATCACGTCAAGCTCGTCTGTGACGACAGGGGATATGCGATCTATTTTTCACGGGCGCCGATTCCCTACTTGCGCGACACGCACGGGGCGTTCGACCCCGAACTGGCGACCGAGATTCCGGTGCTCATTCATCTCGGGTTATACGCTTACACGGGCTCCTTCCTCGAACGCTTCTGCACGCTCACGCCCGGCAAGCTCGAACAGGTCGAAAAGTTGGAAATGCTGCGGGCGATGGAACGGGGCCATCGGATCAAAGTCGGCGTGACCAAAGAGGCGCTGATCGAAATAGACACCGTGGAGCAGGCGGTGGAGTTCGAACAAGTGGTGACCGAGCGATTCCCGTTTCAGTAACAACATATTGAATAATCGACCTGTCGTGCGCCCCTGACCGTTGTGCGGTCCGGAGCCCGGCCGGTGATGAAGGCAAGACCATGTATCGAAATTTGCGACTGGTCCCGCAACTCATCTATGGACGGGGCAGCATCAACCAGTTGGGTGACATTCTCACCAAACAGCGGACCGATGCCGGTTCACCGGTGGTGTTCCTCATCGACGCCGTTCACGAAAAGCGCCCGTTTCTTCAGAAACTTCCGCTGCGCGCCAACGATCTCGTCATTCTCGTCGACGTCGGCACCGAGCCCAAGACGCAGTACGTCGACGAGCTCACGGAACGGGTCAAGGCGTTCGCAAACCGCCAGCCCGATGCGATCGTCGGCATCGGCGGGGGGAGCGCCATGGATCTGGCCAAATCGGTCTCGATCATGTTGACGAATCCCGGCTCGGCCGCAGATTACCAGGGCTGGGACCTTGTGAAATATCCGGCCATCTATCATGTCGGCATCCCGACGCTGGCCGGCAGCGGAGCGGAAGTCTCCCGGACAGCCGTCCTCACGGGACCGATCAAGAAGCTGGGCATCAATTCTGATTTCACGCCCTTCGATCAGATCGTCATGGATCCCGATCTCATTGCCAGCGTGCCGCCGAACCAGCGGTTCTTCACGGCCATGGACTGTTATATCCATTCGTGTGAATCCTTGCAGGGCACGTTCATCAACGAATTCAGCCGCGCGTTCGCCGAAAGCGCACGCGACATCTGCCGGGACGTCTTTCTCAACAACCTGGACAGTGTCGTCGCCGATGAACGGCTGATGGTCGCCTCGTATTTCGGAGGGTTGAGCATCGCCTATTCGCAAGTCGGCGTCTGTCATGCGCTGTCGTACGGACTGTCGTACGTCCTCGGCGTACGGCACGGCGTGGGTAATTGCATCGTGTTCAATCAACTGGACGAGTATTACGGACAGGACGTGCATGAGTTCCAGCAGATGATTCGCAAGAATCGCATCGACCTCCCGACCGCGGTGACCAAAGGGATCGACGAACCCGGCATGAACAAGATGATCGACACGGCGCTCGGGCTTGAACCCTTATGGAAGAACGCGCTGGGAGAGCAGTGGAAGCAGCTCATCACCCGCGACAAAATCCGCTCGCTCTACGAGAAGATGTAAGCGCTGCACGACGCCTGCCGCCCTGACCACCACGGCCTTGTGCCTCAGGGAGTGTCATCAACGGTGAACATTCTGATCGTTAAAACCAGTGCGATTGGAGACGTCATCCATACACTTCCATCGTTGTGGTCGTTGCGCGTCCACTTTCCCGAGGCGCACATCACCTGGCTCGTCGAAGAAGCGGCAGCGTCCCTGGTGATCGGCCATCCGGCCGTGAACCGGGTGCTCGTCGCCCGGCGAAAAGCCTGGCTGGACGATCTCCGCCGCGGCCGGATGGTCCGCGCGCTCTCCGGAGCGGCGCACTTCGTCCGTGAATTGCGGGACACACGCTACGATCTTGTGATCGATTTTCAAGGGCTGCTCAAGAGTGCCCTGTGGGTGTTCCTGGCACGAGGTGACCGTAAGGCAGGGTTCGGCCGTGGAATGGAGCACGCGGAATACAGCTATCTTGCGCTGAACGAACGGGTTCCTGCGGTTGACATGAATCAGCACGCCATCGACCGAAGCCTGCTGCTCTTGAAAGGCCTCGGGGTTCCTGCCTCCGGCCTCCGGTATACGCTCCCCATCTCGGCGCAGCACGAGGTCGAGGCCACGGCCCTTTTGCATGCCTGTGGCGTCCGGGAGAAGGATCGACTGGTGGCCGTCAATCCGATGGCCCGCTGGCCGACGAAGCTCTGGGAGCCGCGCGCGTTTGCGCAGCTCGCCGAGCGCCTCGAAGCCGAAGACATTCGCGTCGTCTTCACCGGAGGGCCACCGGATCGGCCGGCGCTCGATGAAATCAGCCGCTTGATGACACGACCGCTTCGGCGCTTGGACGGAAAGACCAGTTTGAATCAACTTGCCGCCGTCTATCACCGCGCGCAAGTCGTCGTGACGACGGACAGCGGTCCGATGCACCTCGCAGCCGCGGTCGGCACGCCGGTAGTTGCCCTCTTCGGGCCCACCGCCCCCTGGCGAACCGGGCCTTACGGGCCCAACCACGTCGTCATCCGCGCCGATCTATCGTGTAGTCCCTGCTTTAAAAAACAATGCCTGACCACCCTCTATGAGGAACAGGCCTGCATGAAACGCTTGACGGTGGATCAAGTGGTCCAGGCGGTGCTGGAGAAAATCGGGGCCGCCCCCCTTGCCGCTTCGACGTGACGGGAGGCGTCTTGCCGCGTCGCTGGAATCAGTGGATGGTGCTCAAGCTCTATCGTGCAGCATTCACGCTTGCCGTGGTCCTGTTCGTCATCGTCTTTCCGCTTTGGCTGTTCAGTGCAAAACGGCGCGCCACCCTATTTCAGAGATTAGGATGGCAATCGTATCCCGGCAGGGGACGGTCTCCTCACAGGCCGGTCTGGATCCATGCGCTCTCGATCGGAGAGTTGCTGTCGGCAGCCAGTCTCATTCAGCGCGTACGACGGGAGATGGGCGCACGTCCGCTCTACCTGTCGGTCTCCACAGCGTCGGCCTTCGCGATCGCGCACGAGCGATTTTCCGGATCATGTGACGGCATTTTTTACTTCCCCTACGATGTGGCGTTTGCTGTCAACCGGTGCCTCGATGCGGTGGATCCGGCGCTGATCGTGCTCATTGAAACCGATGTCTGGCCCGGATTCCTCGCCGAGGTCGGCCGGCGGCGGATTCCCAGCGTCCTGGTGAATGGACGTCTTTCTCCGGACTCGTTCCGCCTCTATGGCCGTCTGCACCTCCTGTTCGAGCCATCATTCAATACCTTCAGGTGGATCTATCCGCAATCCGCCGGCGAAGCGCAACGGTTTCAGGCCATTGGGGTCTTGCCCGAACGGTTGCGACACACCGGCAATCTCAAATTCGACGTGGCAGCGGCAGTCCCCGGGCAAGAGGCGCTTGCAGCGCTTCGTGAGGAGCTCTTCGTCTCACCCGGCGCGCCGACCCTGATCGCGGGCAGCACTCATCGGGGCGAGGAAGAGATCCTCCGGTCCTGTTTTCTCCGCTTGAAGAATCGTTTTCCCATGTTGCGGTTGATTGTGGTGCCGCGGCGTCCCGAGCGGGGCATCGAAGTGCTCCAGCTCTTTCGCCAGAACGATAACGACGCCGCCCTGGCTTCACACCTCCACCAATCGACGCCGGTCCTCGTGGTGGATCGCATGGGCTATCTGAGCCGCCTCTATGCGCTGGCCGACGTGGCGGTGATCGGGGGAAGCTTTGTGCCGCAAGGCGGGCAAAACCCGATCGAGCCGGCGGCCTGGGGCAAGCCAGTGCTGTTCGGCCCTGATATGCACGATTTCCCGGATGTCGCCGCCTGGCTCATCAAGGCCGGCGGCGCCATTCAAGTCGCAAACGAAGACGAACTCTATGATGCGTGTCAGCGGCTGCTATCTGACCCGCAGGAGGCGAGAACCATGGGGGAACAGGCTCGCGCGGTGGTGGCAGAACACCAGGGCGCAACGGAACGGGTTGTCAAGGACGTGCTCGGCCTGCTCGGACATTGAATCGCGCGGCACGATCAGAGCTCAAGCGGCGATCCGGCTCACGGCTCCGTGCTACTTTAACTTCACCGTCTTCCCTTCGACCTTGGTGTCGGCAATGAACTTCTCGATGTTCTTTTCCAGCACTTCATTGACCAGCTGCTGAGCATCTTCGGGATCAAACCAAAACACTTCGTCGCTTCCGCTGCCAAGGACGCGTTCTTGGACCGTACTCTCGTCGCCATGATTCAGCACGCGCACCATCATGGTGTTCTTCGCGGCAAGTTCGGTACGCCCAAATCTGCTCACTGCGGTCACGGAAAGGTCCTGGATCGTTCCGGTGATCGTGGCATCCGCTGCCGTTCCGTTACTGCCCTCCAGGCTGGCCTGCCAGCCGCGCTTATTCAACTGTTGGACGAGCGCTTTGGCGACCGCGTCTCCGACCGTGCCTTTCGGCAGATCGAAATAACTGGTGTCGCCCCAGAAATGAGACCGACTGCCGAGGTGCGTGCGGTCCATCCTGGCGTCGTCGAACGGTTTCACGACCACCCGCGGCCCGCTGCCGGAACCGGTGCTCGCAGCCCCACCGGTGGATGCGGTGGGAATAACGACATCGACCTTCTGACCGGTAGTCGCACAACCTGCCAACAGAGTGACACAGACGGCTACGACTCTCCCCGCTTGACGCATGCTTCGTTCCTCCTGTTCCTTGTGAAACCAACCCGTACTATTGGATGACAAAATGGGCGCGCCGGTTCTGCTGATAACAACCCTCGTCGCGTTCTTTGCAGAACGGACGCAATTCCCCATAGCTGGTCGTTTTCAGTCGCGATGCGGGCACGCCGAGATCTTCTAGGTACCGCTTGGCCGAACGCGCCCGCTTGTCGCCTAGGACCAGATTGTAGGCTTGGGAGCCGCGCTCATCACAATGGCCTTCGATGACAATTGCCTTCCCCGTTGCGCTCGTGATCCAGGTGGCGTTGGCGCTCAGGATCGTCTGGGCATCTCTTCTGATCGTGTGCTGATCGAAATCAAAAAAGATGTCTCCGAGGCTTGAGGCTTCTCCGGAAGGCGACGTGCCAGGCTCGACGCCCCGAGCCGACAACCCGGCGGGTTCGCTACCGCCAGCTGCGCTCGACCCCGAAGGTGGGGCTTCCACCGGTTCACGACCTGCTTCGATGGAAGACCTTGCGCTCTTTTCTTCCGGTAATGCCGGAAAAGGATCGGGCGTGATAGTTTCCACAGGAGCCGCTGCGCTCTTGCTCTTTCGCTCCGAAGAGGCGTCACCTGTTGAGGACGCGACCTTTTTGCCACATCCAAGGATTGGTGCGGCGACGACGAAACAGAGGAGAACCGCTGAGATGATTCGTGGAATGACCCATTTTGGCATGGCCCACCTCTCCCATAGTGAACGACAGTCCCCGCTGAGTGACGGCGGGTTCGCGAGGGACACGGTAAAACACGAGACTTATAGCCGGTCGGTGCGTTTCCCTGCAAGAGGAAGGTGCGGCCAGACGAGGGATCATGACAGACGCTGCTACGGCTGATTGGTGGAGGAACGGGCAGACAGGGGGGCTTCCTGAGGCTGATCGGTCGCCTGTACGTCTGACAACTTCATGACACCATAGATGAGATACGGGGATTGATGGCCGCGGCCAGGGGAATGTGTTGGAGGTGATAGGGCATGGCGAAGACGAAAGAGACCGATCAGCAGTTCCACCATGATCACCGGATGCACGCAAGCATCTTGACTTGTCGGGTTCACATGCGTACAAGGGTCGCTTCTTATTCACACACGGGAGGATGCTCAATGGGTAAAGCACTGACCAAGAACCAAATTGCCACTCATCTCGCCGAGAAAGCCGCTGTGTCGAAGAAAGCGGCCGTGCAGATCCTCGATGATCTCGCCGCACTCGCCTACAAGGAGGCCAAGAAGAACACCTTCAAGCTTCCGGGGTTCGGCATTCTCACCCTGCGCAATCGCAAGGCTCGCATGGGCCGCAATCCGCAGACCGGTGAAGCGATCAAGATCCCGGCGAAGCGCGTGGTCAAGTTCCGCGTCTCCAAAGTGGCCAAAGACGCGATCCTCGGCGCGAAGTAAAGAGGCGGTCAGAGGCGTTGACTCGATGACCGGCCAGGCATGCTGGCCGGTCTCTTGCCCCACGGGTAAACCTTTTCCGCGTAAAGCGCATGGCGAGATCGAGACGACCTGAGCTTGAGAAAGATAATCCTGTAGCGCCGGAGGCCTATGTCAGCCGACGACGAAAGGCTGAAGCTCGCTCGGACGATCATACCGACATGGTCGACACATTGACCAAGCTGATGGACGCTGCAGAACAATTCGTCAACCGGGCTCCGCGATTGAAACGGAATGCCGTCGAACACCAGGCGTTGCTCGATGCCATTACGCACGCGCAATTGATATTGTCGGTTCGACGCAGGTCCTCAAAGCCCCGTCCGACCTAAAAGGGTTCACGGAACCTCACGCTGCGGTCAACGGTCGCGGCTCCTGGTCAGGATGCCACCGCCGTCCACAGTTCATGCAAACATATTGCTGAATCAGGATGCTGCTGAGGTGGTCAATGGCGACCTCGACTCGAACAGTTCCTTGGCATTTTTGACAATGTAATCGAATATTGGTCATTGCTGCCTCTTGTAATCGACGAATACCGCTGCTCGGCCTATCAAGAACAGTGCCAATAGCACCCACTAATTAAACCACCGTAATAAACGGAAATCGCGAGGAAAAGCGAACGCCATGACTCGGTTTCGTGCGATAACGCACTATTCGCACCGTGCGTTTGCTTCGATCTTGAGATATTTCTGGTGGGGCTGGGGACGGAAATCTGCTCTATCTAGGAACGGAGAGGCTGAAGCATCGCTAATGCGATTTCGGGACACGACATCTCTACAGATGTACTCGACCGTGTGGCTTCGTCTCAATCCAGGTCTCTGATGAACCGGCTTATTTGACCTTCGAGAAATCCGCGGGGATGCGGACCTCCTTGCCGTCCTGCAGGTTGATGACAAACACCGACGCGGCGTTCGGATCAAAACTTTCATAGGCGAATACGGCGGTAAAACGGGAGCGGTAGGCGGGTCCGTTGCCTTCATTCTTGCGTCCCCTCTCTGCCTTCCCGATATCGATCGCCTTGACCTTCTTGCTGCCTTGCTGGAGCTCGATGAGCGCTCCCTCGGCGAAATATTCGTCGTCGCCGCAGAGCTGCACTTCCATCTCCATGTTCGGCATATCGACGACTTTCTTGATGAATTCATCGGGCATGCGGATGTCGGTCTTCCGCTTCTTGGATTCCGAAGCCTCCTGACGGCCGAAGGCCTCGAGCCGATAGCGTTTGGTCCGGAGGATCGCGCTGGCCCCGCAGGCGTCTTTTTCCGGATCGGCGCCCACACGGGTGGCCATCGAAGCGTGCTGGAGCACCTTTTTCACTTCTTCCGGACTGTTGGCTTTTTCCATCGGTGCCCGGCCGGCTTCCAAAGCTTTCTGGGCTTCCTCAGTCGTAAGCTTGACGTCGATGGCAAATGCCGGATGAATGAGGACAAGAAAGAGACCGGCCAGGAGGCCGATGATGAGGTTTCCTCGAGCAACCATGAGACCCCTCCCCCCTAAAAAGCCAATAAAGGCGGCATTCTACGAGAAGGCCCTGCCCTTTTCAATCAGCCGGAAAACCGTGACCAGTTGCCGTATGGCCTCCTCACATAGACCGACTCGACATCGACTGGAACGGTCATTCCCCCCAAAGTCAGCAACTGCGCGACGACGCGAAGCGGAAACCCAACGACCGTCGTAAAATCACCCTCCAGTCGTGCGATCAATTCCACGCCGGGGCCCTGGATCGCATAGGCGCCGGCCTTGCCGAGACTATCCTCGGTCGCAAGGTACCGTTCATGCGCATCCTGATCGAATGGCTTGATCCAGACGCGGGCGCTCGACACTTCCGTTCGTT
>DASVBB010000052.1:0-28428 GCA_036376045.1 Nitrospira sp. | reverse complement strand
TGCCAGCAAAGCGGAGTTGGGCTATCTCCAATTTCTCCTCGTGCTTGGGCCCGTCGTGGTCGGCATTATGGGGGTGTTTCTGATCGGTCTCCGGGTGTTCTACAGCGGTGCTATGCAGGTGGCGCCGCAGCTCAAAGAGGCGCTATTGGCGTTGGATGCGCGAGATGCGGTCCGGGACCCGGTTTTGCTGAAGCGATGCGTCTGGCTCCTGGCGATCATCAATGTGGCGTTTTGCTTGCACGGGCTGCTTCACTTGGAGCCGGCCACGATTGCACTGGCTGGTGCAAGCGCCTTCATGGTGATCGGTCACGCGACGCAGACACACGATGCCGACGAATTGGCATATTTGGCGGAAGTGGAATGGAAAACCATTTTTTTCTTCATCGGCTTGTTTGTGCTGATTGGCGGTCTGGTGAAAGTCGGCGTGATCAAGGGTCTTGCCGGTCAGCTGGTATCCGTCACGCACGGGCATCAGGCGGTGTCGGTGCTCGCGATTTTGTGGGGCTCCGCGTTGCTTTCCGCGGTGGTCGACAACATCCCCTATGTGGCGGCCATGAATCCTTTGATCGTCGACCTGGCGCGCTCGCTGCATCCGGAGATCGCGGACTATGCGACCTTGGTTCAGCATCCCGATGTGTTGCCGCTCTGGTGGGCATTGGCGCTTGGCGCCTGCCTGGGCGGCAACGGCACGGTGATCGGCGCGAGTGCAAACGTGGTGATCGTGGATATGGCGAGGAAAGCCGGGCATCCAATCAGTTACCGGCAATTCTTCCTGATCGGATTTCCGGTGATGGTCGGCTCGCTGGTTCTCAGCACCCTGTATCTCTGGCTGCTGTTTTTGCGGTGAGCGCAACCTCGCAGAAGCAAGAGGCTGAGCTCACCGTCATTCTATAGGAAGCAGGACGGGCTCGTGCGGCTGTATTGCACGAGCCGGTCGTAGGATGCGGAGCAGTCGGTGCAGTAGAATTCGGACAGCAGCAGGTCTTGTCCAGGAACCGGATGGCGCGCGACGTAGTCTGCCATCGTGCACCAGTCGTGGTCTACGGATCCGTCCGAATGTTGATCTTTGACGCGCTGACAAGCCGGACAACAATATGTGAGATGCTGATTGCTCATACTGGGCGCTCCTTCCTGCGGCCGAGAGTCGGTATCCCTGTGGGAGCGCTGCGCAGCGACAAAGACGCCTTGCACGGCCTCGTTATGCCACAGGGGTGAAGAACGCGGAGAGCCTGATCAGGCTGTCGGATTGGGAGGGCGCAGGAGACTGTCTTCGGCGACGTTTAACGTGGCACCGGTCCACTGTTCTCGAAAGGGCGTGACCGGCATCGCGGGAATCACATCGGAAACCATGGCTGGCAATGAAAAGCCCTCGAGCAGGGAATTGTCCGTCTGGTCCAGCGCAAACTGCATAGTCCAGAGCGTCATGGTGCTGCCGAGCATGAACATGAGGACGCAGAGGCAGGTGAGACCGATGCCGTACAACACGAGCCGAGGAAGGTTTGGCCCTCGTTCACGCAGCATGCGAGTGCTCCAAAAAGTGGCCTAGTCTATGAGGATGTCCTTCCCCTGTCAACGGGAAGCCCCCCGGACTTCAAGCGGCCGGCAAGATTTTCACTCCGGCTGCTTCGAACTTCTCCTCGATGGCAAACCGCAACGCGCTTGCCACTTCGTGGGGGTCCACATCCAGTCGGATTTCCAGCCAGTAATTCAATGTAAAAATGCGGCCCTGGTTGCCGAACTCCTCGAGCAGCACCTGTGGTTGCGGGGTCTTCAGCACGTGGGGGTGATTGGCGGCCAGATCACCGAGCAGCTTCATGACCAGCTGCGTGGGTGATCCATAGAGCGCGCCGACCCGCAGCGAAAACCGCCCGATGCGGCTGGAGTATGTCCAGTTCGTCAGATGGCGTTCGAGAAAACTACTATTCGGAATGAGAGTGACCACCCCCTTGGCGTCTCGCACCGTGGAGGATCGAAGGCCGATGGTCGTCACGCGTCCGCGCACATTTTCTACTTCGATCAAGTCGCCGACGCGCAGGGGTCGTTCAATGAGCAGCAGGATGCCGCTGATGACATTCTTCAGGAGATTCTGAGCCCCGAATCCGATGCCGATCGCGAAGGCGCCGCCAAGGAACGCGAAAATGGTCAGGGGGATCTTCACCCAGAGAAGGCTCGTCACGATCAACACGGTCAGCAGCAGGGCCTGGCTCCACTGGCGAAGCAGGTTGGCCAATTCCGCGTCGACGCCGAGCCGGGTGACGGCCAGCCGGCCGACGAGCGCCGCGACGTACAGGCACAGCCAATAGCCGATCGAGAGGATCAGGAGCGCGGTGACAATCTTGCCGACAGTCACGCTGCGGTGTCCGGTGATCTTCTTTCCTTCGACCTCAATCGTATCTTCTGCGCTGAACACCTCCCAATCCCAGGCGCCTTTTGTCCGTTCCCATGTCTGCTGCCACCATCCTTCCAGCCGGGCCGAGAGGGGCAACTCCTGTTGCTGTTCCTTGAACATCGACTTCCAACGCTCAAGGAACCGGGATGCCTGATCCAGCCGCTGGAGCGTGGAACTGTAGATGCTCTCGCGTTGCCGGTGGGCATCAAGGAGGGCCCGCGCGTGGCTTCGCTCATCGGCGGTGGCGCTGTTTTTGAGCCGCGTCTCCAGTTCCCCGATCTGCCTGGACCCGATGCCCAATTGCTGTCGCACGTAGTCCCTGGACGCCTGAAAATTGGTAAACAGCGGCGCGAAGCGGGCGTAGGCCTCCCGAATTGTCCCCGGTTCGCCGCTGTGAACGATCGCATAGCGGCTCTCCCAGAGCTGTCGTTCGCCTTCCACGACGTCCAGCAATAGCTGCAGCAAGTCGCCCTTGAGCGACAGTGCATCCGTCCGAACATGGCCGACCTCGATGGCGCCTTGGGTTCGGCGGAGGTTTCTGGCCGCCTGCCGGCCCGCCGTGCTTCCTTTGGAGACCCGGGAGGCCAGCTGTCCCTCCATGGTGCGAAGCTCGTCGAATTGGCGCAGCCGCTCGGCGGTCGTTTTATCCAACTCGTCGGCGAGCTGTTGCTGTTCCTCGGAGAGGCGCGTGCGGATCTTGGCCAGGTCTGCTTCCGTGAACTCCTCCTGAGACTCTACCGCTGCCAGCCGATGCTCTGCGGACTCGAGGCGAGCCTTTGCGTCGGACAGTTCCTCCCCGATGCGGGTCTTCGACAGTTCCGTTGCCTGCAAGAGTACGGCGGCCGCTTTCTGACGTAATGTTTCGAGATCACGAAGCCAGCGCTGTCGGTCATCGACCGTCCCCTTCGCGCTCTCTAACCGTTCAGAGACCTGCCGCAAACGCTCTTCTGTTGCCTGCAGTGCATCCCTGGCGCGACCGGACCGAAGCTCGATGAGGCTTTGCTGGGATTGCAGACCTTCGACGGCCAGGTGCAGGGAGTAGATCGTATCCCACAGCTGATCCGCAAAAAACACGGAATACGGCGGAGATTCCTCAGGAGCGGGCGCTGCGGACGAGGATTCTGGGGGTTGGTTTCGTTGCCGGCGGGCTTGCTCGAGACGCAGCGTATCATCGATCTGCTCGTCGAGATTCCGCACGATATGGTGAAGCAGAGTGCGGCGTTCCAGCAGTTCCTCTTGCGACGTTCCCGCCGGGGCGCCCGCCGCCAACGTCTTCGGCTGGTTGACGGCGTCGAGTTCCGCTTGAGCCTTGTCACGTTTGTTGTGGAGTTCCGTGAGCGTGGCTTGATCACTGGAAGGCCCTGACGGCGTGGCGGTCTTTTGCGCCCCGTCCTTGGGCCCATCGGAATCTGCAGTCAGTCCCTCGGAGACGACGAGGGAGCCGAACAACAGCACGAGGCCGAGGATTGCTGAGCAGCGAGGCATAGTCATATGGACGGATGTCGGATGCGGAGCCGCTTAGGAAAGTTCCTCTATCACCGATGTAAAGGTTGGTTATCACGCGAATGGCGGCGGCACGACGACTAGGGAAACCCCTTGAGACGAAATTGTTACCGCTTGGCCGCTGCGTTGACGCTTCGCGCATGCCGTCTTTCGAGTGTTGTCGTCGCGCAACAATTTGTCTCGGGCATTTGCTAGTCGATAGCCATACATGGCTCCCGCATAGTGAGCGAAAGGGTGTTCAACGTCTTCGACCCTCTCGAGGCAGATCGTTTCTATGGCTGCTTGGCTCAAACCCGTCAAAGATCAGGTCATCGTCGTCACCGGAGCGTCCAGCGGGATCGGGCTCGTGACGGCACGGATGGCCGCACAACGGGGCGCCCGTGTGGTCTTGACCGCCCGTAACCATGAGGCATTGCAGGAAGCGGCTGAGGAAATCACGGGCGACGAATCGAACGGCGGTATGGCCACCTTCCTTGCCGCGGACGTGTCGGATGAGTCGGCAGTGCGGCGGGTGGCGGAAGAGGCGGTGTCGCGGTTCGGCCGTATCGACACCTGGGTGAACGGGGCGGGCGTTTCGGTGTATGGCCGCTTAACGGACATCTCAATGGAAGATCAGCGACGGTTGTTCGAAACGAATTTTTGGGGAGTGGTCATCGGTTCCCGTATCGCCGTTCCCTATCTCCGCGAGGGCGGGGCGTTGATCAACATCGGAAGCATTCTCTCGGATCGGGCGGTTCCCTTACAGGGCATCTACTGTGCGAGCAAACATGCAGTGAAGGGGTTTACCGATTCGCTCCGCATGGAACTGGAGCACGACCGCTTGCCGATCTCCGTGACCCTGATCAAGCCCTATTCGATCGATACGCCGTACGCGGAGCATGCCAAAAACTACCTGGCTATGGAACCGGCATTTCCGCTTCCGGTCTATGCCCCGGAGGTGGTGGCAGAAGCCATTCTTCATTGTGCGGAACACCCCACACGGGATGTCTGTGTGGGAGGCAGTGGGAAGATCCTGTCCACGATCGGGAATCTGGCTCCCAGGTTGACGGACAAGATTATGACCTCCCTCTTCGAGATGCAGTTGAGCGACCGACCGGAAGAGGACCGTACCAACAACAGTCTGTACGCTCCTACCACCGGTCTCAGAGAACGCGGGGGACGCGCGGCCTACGTGGCGGAAACCAGCCTCTACACTCAGGCCTCATTGCATCCGCTGTTGACGGGTGCGGCGCTTGCCGCCACCGGTTTCACCTTGGCCTCATGGCTGCGATGGCGGGCAGAGTCTGGAGAGAGGCAGGCTGGGACGCATCGATGGTATGAGGCGGACAGACAGTGACAACCGGCCGCCTCAACAGGGTGACACTATGATGTTCACGGCGACGGCCTGGCTGTTGGCGACGACTGCAGCAGCCTTCCTTCCGGCGAGCGGCGCGCAAGGCGGCAAGCCGGACGTCAGGCCCTCTGCCCAGGCGTTTTTGCAAAAGGCGGCCGAAGGTCAACAGGCGGAGATTGCCTTGGGAGAGTTGGCCTCCGAGCGGGCTGGCAATCAACAGGTCAAGCAGTTCGGAGCGCAAATGATCGAGGATCACCGGAAAGCGAGCGCCGAGATCCGGCAGCTCGCCTTCAAGGAAGGCGTCATCCTTCCCACCGAGTTGACCGGCAAGCACAAGGACAAGCAGGCGCAATTCGCCCGGTTGTCAGGGAGAGAGTTTGACCAGGCGTACATCGGTTACATGCTGCGTGACCATCGCAAGGACGTGAAAGAGTTCGAACGACATCTCAAGGCGATCAAAGATCTACAAGTACGGCAATGGGCGGAAGGCACGCTGCCGCTCTTGAGGCAGCACCTTCGGCAAGCCCAACAGATCGCCAGTGCAATCGGTCTCGACGGGTCGGCCGAACGGTAAGTGGGCTCCAGGCTCCCAGGCGTCGAGTGAAAAGGGACACGGACACGATGAGGATTGGCAGATTGTGGCTCCAAGGGCTTTGTCTCATCGGCGCAACCGCGCTGGTGTCATGGGCGCTGGTCATGGATCGCGCAGGCCTGGCTCAGCCGACCCCCGAAGGCAAAAAGCAGCAGGCACAGGTCGGCAGCATCGATGACGCCAAGCAAAAAGGATTCGACGGGGTGGATTTTTCTTACGATGTGTTCGGCGCCCCGCCAGGACAGGATGCTTTCAAAACGGCCGAAGAGGTCATGAAAAAGGACATCAACCAGAAAGCCGACGTCATGAAGCGGCAGCACAAGCTCTTGAACGATCGCTACGACCTGAGCTGCCGCACTGAAAAAGGCGTCACCATGACGAAGGGGAAACTGCAGCCGATCGGTCCAACCGTCAAACTGGGCGGCGGGATGACGTGGGAGCAGCTCGGCCAACTCTCTGCCGACGACATCAGAAAAAGAGGCGCATTTCCACCCGGCTTTGATCGGTTGCCGCACGTAAAGCAGGCGGTCGGTGGCCAGGTCTTCCCGCAAATACAGACCAAGGAATTTCCCAGATTGGAACGATTTGATGTGGAATTTGATCTTCCGGAATGCATCCTGCCGGAGTTCCCGCCTCCGATTTTTCTGACGACCCATCCCGAGCTTGGGGATGTGTCGCAAGGTGAAGTGCTGAACGCGGACAATTTCGACCGCATCTTCCGCGGACTGGTGACGCCGGCACAGCTTGATGGTGTACGCATGCTCGTGACGCAGTTTCCGCAGGAAGAATTCAACGCGACTCATGACCGGAAATCGGCGAAACCGAGCCTGGGCGTGAGCTGCCTCGATTGCCACGTGAATTTCCATACGACCGGGCAATTTCATCTCAATCCCGACACGCGGCCTCAAATGGAGCGGTTGCGGCTGGATACGGTCAGTCTGCGCGGAATGTTCAACCAGCAGATCCACGGATCGAAGCGCTCGATCCGGTCCGTGGAAGATTTCACGGAATTCGAGCAGCGCACGGCCTACTTCAACGGCGATCCGATCCGGGCCGTCAAGAAGGGCATGAACATCATCGACCGGGTGCCTGTGGCCCACATGGCACAGATACAGAACATGATCGACTTTCCGCCCGCGCCCAAGCTCGATCCGATGACGGGCCGGCTGGACCGGACCAAATCGACACCGCTCGAAACCAAAGGGGAGGATCTCTTTTTCGGGAAAGCGAAATGTGCCGGCTGTCATCAGCCGCCGTCGTTTACCGATCACCAGATGCACGATCTCCGCCTCGAGCGATTCGGGGCGGCCGCGGACGGCCCGATCAAGACGTTCGTCTTGCGAGGGATCAAAGATTCTCCGCCCTATCTGCATGACGGTCGTCTACCGACGCTCGAGGATACCGTGGAGTTTTTCAACATCGTCGGTGGCCTCAAGCTGGAGCAGGAAGAGAAACGAGCACTGACGGCGTTTCTGCGGGCGCTGTAAGAACGTGCGGCGAGGGGACATCCGATGCAAGAGCCATCGACGGACAAATCGGTTCTTCAACACATCGATGAGCTGGTCACGCAGGAACATCGGCTGCAGGCACAGGAGTCCCTGACCGAAGACGAGCGCGCCCGGTTACGCATCATTCAGGTCGAACTCGATCAAAGCTGGGATCTTCTCCGGCAGCGCCGTGCCCTTCGCGCGACCGGACAAGATCCGGACAGGGCTCAAGTCAGGCCTGCGGAGATCGTCGAGAAATATGAGCAGTGAGTCGTGAGACTGCGTGACGTTCAATCTTGAAGCGAAAGGAGGACAGGATGTCGGTTATCGAGAAATCGATCGAAATCAACGTGCCGGTCAGAGCCGTCTACAATCAGTGGACCCAGTTCGAAGAATTCCCCAACTTTATGGAAGGGGTCAGGCAGGTGAAGCAAATCGATGACAGACATTTACACTGGAAAGCCGACATCGGGGGGAAGGAGAAGGAGTGGGATGCCGAGATCACCGAGCAGATCCCCGATGAGCGCATCGCCTGGAGGAGCAGGGACGGCGCAGCGAATGCCGGCGTGGTGACCTTTCATCGACTGTCGGATTCCAAATCCAAGGTCATGCTGCAGCTGGAATACGATCCAGAGGGCTTCGTCGAACACGCGGGAGATGCGGTGGGCGTCGTGAGCCAACGGATTGTTGGCGACCTCGAGCGATTTAAGACGTTCATTGAAGGCCGGGGACGGGAGACGGGGGCTTGGAGAGGGACGGTGAAATAGGAACACACACAACGGCAAGGAGTCGCAGATGAACACACAATGGTTCGTCACGTACGCGATCATGGGCGTATTGTGCCAGGCCGTTCCTGCCATTGTGCAGGAGGCGATCGCCGATCCGGGTGCCAGCTCCGGTCCGGCCTCGGGCATGCGTGTTCTGCATGGGGAAGTCAAGCAGGCGGGACTCAAGACGATTGTGATCGACGACGGAAAAGGCAAGGAAGTCACGATGTCGATCGACGCCGCGACGGCAGGAGACAGGGACATTCGTCCCGGGGACGTCATTACGGGAACCGTCACGGCACAAGGCAGAGCAGTGGCGATTCACAAGGACGCCGGTGCGAAGGCCGACAAAGACATCTCAATGTCCGGAGCAGGGCAGGACGGCGACATTATGCCTCGACAGGGAAAGTAGAGCCGGCGTAAGAGACCTTGTCTGAGCGGCCAGTGTCGAACCGTCACGGGGAGCTTATGGTGAGTGCGCCCTGGCGACTTTGCAGCCTTGCGAGCGCGGATGCGAATGGTCCGACACTTGCTCGCTTACATGATGATCATCAACCAGCAAGGGGGTGTGCAAATGGGCATGATGTCCATAGTCATGATGTTAAGTGGATGGTTACTCTGGCAAGGAATTCCTGCGATTGCGATCGGAGGAACGACTTCTTCGCAGGAGGAGAAGCCGAGGGTTGGAACCGTGGAGCACAACGAACAGGTGATCAGCGAAGCGACCGACAGCAACTTGCCCGGCGATCGACTCGTTACGGGGCGGATTGTGGCCATTCGAGGCAACCAGATCGAAATTGATATCGGGAACGTCAAATCGCTCTACGTGCCGCTGCGACCGGCAAGGGTGAAAGGTCAAACCTTCGAGGTGGGCCAGCCGATCATCGTCACGTTGAACGATCATAACGCGGTTGTGGATTACCATCATCCGAATGAACGTCCCGATCACAAGGTGGTGCGGGGGAAATTGACGACGCCGCTCACGGTGGGCCTCGACAAGGCGGTGGTGCAAACCCAGGAAGGCACCAAGACCTTCATGGTCACGGAGCGTGCAAAAGGAAAGCTCGCGACGATTCCCGTCGGGGTCGATGCCTTCTTCCTGGCTGATGAGAGCGGCAACTTGGTCGACGCACAGCTCGCAAGTGCGGAAGCTGCGCGGGAAGCCGGACCGAACAATAAAGCCAAGATCAAAGGTGCTCACGAACAAGTCCGAGCTACGTTCAAAGGAACGAGCGGGCAGGACGCGTTGAAGATCACCGAACAGGGGAAGGACCGGGTGGTCCCGTTTCGGCCTCCGCTCCAGAAGCTCGACCGTTTGAAACCCGGCCAGGACGTGGTTCTGCTGATGGATGACCAGGGGTATGTACTCGAAATTGCGACACCTGAAGTCACGCCGATGCCTTGAAGAAAAACGGTCGTATCGCCCCCCCGGGACTGAGGTGCGATACGGCCGCTCCCACCGCAGGACTCACCTGTGAAAAAGGGAGGGAAGCTGCATGCCGGCACGGCGGCACTCGCGGCCTATTTCGGTTTTGGCTAACGGATGGAGGCGATGGAAATCAGGGAGCGGTATAAACGGGCGGCCTAGCGTGCGGCGACCGCATCCCGTGATTCGGAGCCGAGATGACGTTCCAACGCTCGAGCTGCGGATATATGGCTGAGCAGGTCCGGTCCTGTCCGGATTAATTCTTGTTTGAGTTGCGGATTGCCCTCGGATTCTGCCGCCGTCTCCACAAAGTTGAAGGCCTGCACATGTTGTTGGATTTCGTATTCGACGTATGCCCGATCGAAGGCAGGCCCCGATGTCATTCGTAACTTCCGCATCGCTTGCTCATGGGCTTGCTTGAGTTGGACTGTCAGCGCAGACGATTCCGGTTGCAAACCCAATTGATCGGCGAGGCGTCCATTAGTTTGGGTCAGCTCGCGGTGTTCATTCATGACCCGCCCCGCAAACGCTTTGACTTCGGGCGCAGTCGCTTTCTCCCGTGCGAGTTGCGCTGCGTCGATCTCATTTTCGTCGAGACCATCCAAAACGCCTACGATATTTGAATCTGACAAAGTCAGGCCCGGGAGCAGGTGTTGCAGAAATGCGCACGCGGATACAGCAGGGCTCAACACAATGGTCGCCGTCAGGTATAGGAGCCGAATCATGGACCCTCCCTCAAGAGTCCGGAACACCCATCCATTGATGCTATGCCGTGCCAGGCTGCTTGGGGCCTGGGAAACATCCTAAGTAGCAGGGCAACCCTTCGATGCGACTCGGATAACCTGTCCATGGAAAGACAGCCTGCACTGCTAAGGGGCTTGAGGGATGTTCGAGCGCCAAGCCTGCAGGTCAGTGCGATGACGTGAGGTGAAGGCCTACGTCTTGCACCCCCAAAGGAGATGATTTGCGCTGTGCTTGAAACCGTGGCCGCAACGCAAATGGAACATGTGGTCAGAACGATATTAGGCAAGCCGTCAGACTGGAGGAGATTTCATGGCACGACGAAGAGGAAAGCGCTATCGGTATCAAACGAATACGCAGGACATGGACTGGAAAGAAGAGCAGGCGGCTGCGTTTCAAAATATCGGAGAGACCCAACGGCTCATTTCAGCCGTTGCCGGAGCCGGATTGATCTTTGAAGGCTGGCGTCGCCGTTCGCTTGCGGGAGGAGCACTGGCCTTCGCGGGTCTAGGTCTCCTGTATCGGGCGGCCAGCGGGTATTGTCCTGCTTTCGGCGTGATCGGGATCGATATGCGCGAGGCTCAGGACACGAGCCGTTTGGGTCGCCGTAAGGTGCCCTCTGGATACGCGACAAGAATCAGAAAGAGTGTGGAGATCAACAGGCCGCCGAATGAACTCTATCGGTTCTGGCGGACACTCGACAACCTCCCCAGGATCATGAGTCATCTGGAATCGGTCCAGGTAATCTCTGACCGGTTCTCTCACTGGATTGTCAAGACCATGACCGGCATGCCCGCGATCGAATGGGATGCGGAAATCATCACGGATGTGGAAAATGAACGGATCGGATGGCGTTCCTTGAGCGATGCCGACGTGAATCATGCCGGATCGGTGGAATTCGAGCCGATCGACGACGGACGGAGAACCCGGTTAATCGTGACCCTCCAATATGCGCCAATCGCCGGCCGCCTCGGGGCGGTTGTGGCCAAGTTCATTGGCCAAGACCCCGACTCCAAGATCGAGGATGATTTACAGCGATTCAAGGAATCGATGGAGGCAGGGAAGGTCTTGAATCCGGGATCTTAAGGGGCGCCACCGGGCCGGCCCAACGCGACTAGAGAATGTTCCAGTGTCCTGGCGCACCTGATCGGAATTACTCTGGCCTGAGCTGCAGGGGCGCTGTCGATGGTGGAGGGGGACATGAAACGGCCGAGAGCACCAGGTCGTAAGCGAGCGAAGTCGGCGTCGTTGGCAACCGAACGCCGCGAGAAGCGTGAACCCGCGATCGATCAAGATGCCCTGCTCAAGGAAGTCCGAAAAGCGAACGAACACATCGCCGATCCCGATGAACATGAACGAGTGATCCCCAGTCGGCCCTGTTGAGCGTCACCTGCGACGTTCCTGTTGCACACGAGATGTTGGGTGGGAGGGCCCACGCTGAAACGGGTAAGCGTGGCCCCACGCCGTGCAGGTCTATCCGGGGGAGGGAACCATGACTGACGGACGGAAGCCAGAGAAGCAAGAGATCGACGCCGACGAGATGATCCGCGATTACGAGGAGTCGGCCGTGGGCGGGGACGAAGCCGATCAGACCGCAATGGAATGGTATGAGCAGGCAAGCCAGGACACGACCGTCCCGCCCGAAGCGGTGCTCACGGGAGGCGACATCGATGCGGCCTGGGATCAAGCGGCGGCCGGAGAGGAAACCGTCGGCGGCTCCAGCCCCACGCCCGATCAAGACATTGTCGATGAGATTGGCCGGGCCGTGGGCGTCAACTATGAGGATGCAGAGCCGCTGCACACGACAGAGAAAATCGAACGGCGGGATCAGGAGCGCTGGGAACTTCATCCCGCTTCCTCGGAGGACTTCGGGGAGCGCAGTCAAGCGCATGACACTGCACCGGCGCCTGCGATCAACGCAGCCGCCCGCTCGAAGCGCCCGGCCGCATCCACGAAGAAGGGCAAGCGCAAAGCTGCCTGATCCCCGGACTTCGGGCGAAGCGCCTGGTGGAAATCGGCCTTTGAGTGATCCGCAGGGAGGCGAGCTGTCCTCTGCAGGGCGAGGTTGCTAGGTGGCTGATGCGAGTCTCAGATCCAACCTCATATGGTGCCCAACCCCTCCGGAGCGGCATATCCCTTTACGAATCATGAGTGGATCAGCAAGAGGGAGCGAAGCGAGGAGAGCGACAGCCGCATTGACCGACCGCACACATTCCCTGAAGGCGGAAGGAGCTCATCATGCCTCTATTAAAAATGTGGGTAGTGGCCGCAGCCCTCGTGGGCCTGCTGGCACCGCCGCTGATGTTGTTTGTCTGGGCTGAAGGTGATCCTGTCGTGCAAGAGGGAGCGGTGGTGCTGATGGAATTCACAATTACGGTCCCTGAATCACAGCTCGTGATCCCCAAAAACGTGAGCCAATTTACTCCCGGTCACCACGAACTCTTGCCCAATCTCGAGAAGGCGATCACAGGTATGAGAAAAGGCGAAGAGAAACGGGTGGATCTCGCTTCGGATGATGCGTTTGGACCCTACGATGAGACAAAAAAGGGCATCATCAGCAGCGAGAGCCTGCCTCCGGGCACCCAGCCGGGCACGATCTTCACCACGGAGGAGGGGGTGCCGTTCGTTGTGACAGAACTCTCAGGACCGGTGGCGTCGATCGACTTCAACCATCCGCTCGCGGGAAAACATCTCATTATCGATGTGAAAATTCTCAATGTAGAATCGACGACTCAGGAAGGCATGAGCATGGACGAGCGACGGGACATAACCATTTGAGCAGGAGGAGTTATGCTGCCCGATCAACCATATAAGACCAAATCGTTCAACCTGCACGGGCTCGAGGGAATCTCCGATAAAACCATCGACACGCATCTGTCGTTGTATGAAGGCTACGTCAAGGCGACGAACGCCTTGCAGGGACGGATTGCAGAATTCTTGAAGGACGGGCACGTCGATCAGGAGGAGTTCCCGGCGTATTCCGAACTCACCCGCCGGCTCGGCTTCGAGTTCAACGGCATGGTGTTGCACGAGTATTATTTTGATAATCTCACGCCCAAGGCGTCCTCAAAACCGGACAGCACGTCCGCGTTTTTGCGTCAGGCCGAAGGGTCGTTCGGCACATACGAGCGCTGGAAGACCGACTTCGTCAGCGTAGGAAAAATGCGCGGAGTGGGATGGGCGATCTGCTTTCAGGAGCCGGCGACCGGACGCCTCAGCAACCACTGGATCACCCTGCATGAGCACGGCAATGTTGCCGGCTTCCAGCCGGTGCTCGTCATGGATGTCTGGGAGCATGCCTTTCTGCTCGACTACTCGCCTGCAGACCGCGGTGAATACATCAAGGCCTTCTTCGCGAACGTGAATTGGCGTGTCGTGGACAGACGTGTCACCACCGACGCTCCACACCTGCGAGCGGCATGATGTGAGATCTGAGATGTGAAATTGTCTCGAGGCGAACACGCGAGACGGTTTAGGCCGCCAGCTTTTCGACAGGGACAGGTTGGCTGGGAAGTGGGCGGAATCGCCGGCAGGATAACGCGGCGATGCAGGCCGTGCACAACAGCACGAACCCGATCCCGAGCAAGCTCACGTGTGGTCCCATCGTATCGGCCGCCCATCCGAATCCGGCCATGCCTGCCATCGCCGAGGCCATTGATCCGGTGCTGAAGGTCGTGAAGACGCGGCCAAGAAGCGGGGCCGGGGTCACCTCTTGCAAGACTCCCCACACGATCGGCATGAAGAGCGCGGTGCTGCCACCGATGACCAGGATCAATGCCCCTGCTACGAGCGGTGCGGTCAGCATGCTGAGGCCGCACATCGCCAGGCCGCCTACGGCCATGGACCGGAAGATCAACGTGAAACGTCCATGCAGGTCGCCCTGGGCCAACGACGCCAGCCATGTCGATGTGGCCAACATTCCCGCTCCCAATGCCGACCACAGGGCGCCGACCTCGAGCGCTCCCGCGCTCAGATTCTGCTCGGCGAACACCGGGAGCATAAAAGCAAAGGCGCTTGCAGCCAGGCTGTACAGCGCGGCGGCCACCATTAGGACCAACACGGTTTGCTCCAGATAGACGAAACGAATACCCGCGACCAGTTCCTGCGTCCATGTGGTTTTTCGCTTTTCCCGCAAGTCGGTGTCCAGCGGTCGCATGCGTATGCCGATTAGGCAGAGGGCGGAGATCAGAAACGTCACCGCATCGACGTACAGCACATTCTGTGAGCCGATCAACGCAATGCCGACGCCGCTGATCAGGGGTCCGATCAGGAGGCCGGTATTGGTCGTCGTCTGGAGGAGTGCGTTCGCCGCCGTCAATTGATCGCGGTTGACGAGTTGCGGCACCGAGGCCGACAGCGCCGGACCAAAGATGGTCGAGACGACTGCAAGCAAGAAGACAGCGCCATACAGACGCTCGAGCGTCAACTGATCGAAGGCATACAGCAGAGGAATCAGCAGGACCAACACGCTTCGCAGGATGTCGACCCAGACCATGACGGTCTTCTTGTTGGTTCGATCAAGCCAGACCCCGATCAATGGACTGAGGACCAGCGGCGGGATCGTCTGCAAAAGCCCGATCATCACCATTTTCATCGCGGAGCCGGTCAGTTGATAGACGAACCACAGCAGGGCGACGCGATTCAGACTGTCGCCGATCTGGGAAGTCATTTGTCCCCAGAAGAGGAGGCTGAAATCCCGCGTCTTCAACAACTGCCATCCGGGCGTGCGAGCACCGCCCGTGACGTTCGTGTTGTGATCCTGCCGGTCAGCGTGATCAGTCATTGACACAATTCCTTGTTCCACTCATGACGCACAAGCTTAATGCACACAGCTTGCCACATATCTCCACATCTCGATCCGTGACTCGCTGGGTGCCCAACCTACCGGCACTCCAAGACTTTCAATGAGAAACGATGATGTTCGAAATAAGATGAAAATGGCACGGATCAAGACTAGGGAGAATCCCCGTTCCTGAGTCATGCATTAGTCATGAGTAGTATCATACATATGCAGGCATCCATGACTCGGGCCTTCCCTAGGGGGCTGTCAGGCTTTGTCCCGGACGAGGGGGGTCTCCCGTTTCGGCGGTCGGTCGGAAACATGGTCGAGAAAGCGCCAGGCCGACAAACCAGTGCCGCCCATGACGAGTCCGATGGTGACGATGGCGGTCGGCACGCCGAATTGTCCGGTAATCCAGCCAAAAAGCGTGATTCCGCTCATTGCCGCGCCCATCGCGCCAAGCGTATAGAACGCCAGCACCCTGCCGAGCATGTGTGCAGGGGCCACTTCCTGAAGGACCCCCCAGGCGACCGGCGTGAGGACTCCCAGACCGGCACCCAAGAGCATGAGCAGTAACGCCGCCGAGGACGGCTGATTCGTATTCACCAGCGCCAGGAGGACGAGACCGCTCATCGCGCTGGCGAAGGCGATGACTTGGATCCTGCGTTTGATGCTCCAGGCGCTGATCGTGGTGAGCGCCACTGACACGCCGAGCAGTCCGATGCCGAGCATGGACCACAAGTACCCGACCTCCACTGGTCCCAGATCCAGGAGCTTCCGAGCAAAAACAGGAAAAAGCGTGGTGAACGCGCTGGTGGCAAACGTGTACAGCGACGCAGTGATCGTGAGGAAAATAATGATGCGACGGCCCTTCAGCACGAATCGCATCCCATCGACGACGTCCCGCCACGTGGAGGCGATCGGTGAACGGGAGACCAGGCTCAAGACGGGCGGCGGGAAGCGAATCGGCAGGAAGCAAGCGGCCGAGACCACATAGGTCAAGGCATTGAGGCAGAGTACTTCCTGGGAACTCAAAGCTGCGATCCCTAACCCGCTTAACGCAGGCCCAAGAATGATGCCCAGACTGGTCGTGATTTGCAGCAGGGCATTGGCGGAGGTGTATTGCGCCGGGACGACCAGCGACGGAATGGCGGCGGTCAACGCGGGGCCGAACACTGCCGTCGCGATCGCGTGCAGCGTGACCAGAATGTATAAAGAACCGACGGTAAAGCTGTCGACCGACATCCAGCACGGGATCAGGCCGATCACCACCGCTCGTACGAGATCCGACGTGATCAGCAGCGCCTTTTTGGGAAGGCGGTCGACGGCGACGCCAATCAGCGGTGCGAGGACGATTGCGGGAGCGGTCTGAAGAATCCCGATGATGCTGGTCTTCAGCGGGGAGCCGGTGACGGAATACACAAACCACAGCAGCGCCAGCTTGGAGATACCGTCACCGACCTGCGAAACCACCTGACCCCACCAGACGTATGAAAAATCGTCGCTAAGCAACCACCGTGGCTTAATGTGATGATGCCGGTGGTGCTGGCGGGAATGCGTCGATACATCCTTGATGACACGCGTGAGACGACCCTCCATAAACACAGGCTGAGGCTCAGGCCGAGTCACGCAGCGAATGAGCGCACTGCACTCGACCCGACCCCAGCCCCAGCTCGACCTTCCTCTGGTGTATTAGTCTTTGGCGACCAGCTGCACGCCGGCCGTGTCCACGGCGCGAACGCCGGGCACCTGCCGCGCAGCTTCCGCCGCTTCCAGTGCGATGACCTGAAAACGCGTCTTGCCGCTCAGGTATACGATCCCATTTTCGGATTTGACGTCAAATCCGACGGCCTTCAGCGTTTCGCTCCGGGACAGACGGTCTCGTACGACGTGGGCGATGCTCTCATCCTGCTTCTTCGCGAGTTTGTCCCGCAGCGTCGGCGTCACGCTCAACTTGTTGGCAACGCTGTCGACGCCCTCGATCTTGCCAGCGATTTCGCCGGCTCTGGCCTTCTCGTCCTCGGTGGGAACGGATCCGGTGAGAGTCGCTTTCCCTTTCTCCATCTCGACTTCAATATCCAGGGGGAACAACTGCGGATCGGCCATGAGAGCCAATTTGATCGCGAGGTTCAGTGAGGTCACCGGCTTTTTCGCCGGCTCTTCCGGTTTCGTTTCTTCTACCTTCGCTTTGTCTTCTGTCTTTGCCTTTTCGTCCTTCGCTTTGTCGTCCTTGGTCTTGTCTTCCGGGGCTTTTGCCTTCTCTTCGGTGAGCGATTTCTCGACGCCGTGCTTGCCGTTGTTGTCGGATTTGGCGTCCGGATCTTTCTTCTTAGGCTCGACCGCGCGAGGGGGCTCCTTGCCACGCTCTCCCGCCGGTCCCTCCTCCGCCGCATGACCCGTGGCGCTCAAGAAGGTGAGCACCAGAAATCCACAGAGGGGCCATAGGATCATACAGGACCAACTTTCGCCTATCGTCGCGACCCGTAAAGGATCGTGCTGCCGAATCTGCACCAGTGGGTGCATCTTCGCCGGTAGACTGGTCGAAACCTACTCGGGAATTCCCCAGGGGCCTTCGACGGGCGTTGCAGGCTGTTGGCGGTGGCTGCTATGCCCCTGGACCAGGGAAACACCTAGTTAGGGGACCCTCCCACACTTGGTATCGTGCCTTGACGGCGTCCCAAGCCCTCCAAGCAAGGAAACCAATGAAACCGCAACGGGTTCTGGGAATTATCATGGCCGGAGGCAAGGGCGAGCGTCTCCTGCCTCTGACTGAAGTCCGCAGCAAACCCGCGGTCCCCTTTGGAGGGAAGTACCGCATCATCGACTTTGTCCTGAGCAACTTTGTCAATTCGGACATCACCTCACTGTACGTGCTCGTCCAATACCGCTCACAATCGCTGATCGAGCACCTCCGCAAAAGCTGGCAGCTGGGCGGCCGGTTGTCCCATAGTTTCGTCAGCGTGGTCCCGCCCCAAATGCGTGCCCGGGACGGATGGTATGAAGGCACCGCAGACGCCGTCTATCAGAATCTCAATCTCATTGCGGACTGGAATCCTGATGTCATCGCCGTCTTCGGCGCGGATCACATCTACCGCATGGACATCCGGCAGATGCTCGAGCTGCATCTCGAGCACGATGCCGATGCCACCGTCGCGGCGCTGCCGGTATCGATAGAGGCGGCCAGCAGCTTCGGCATTCTCGAGGCCGATCGGGAAGGCCACATGATCGGGTTCGAGGAAAAGCCCGCTGTGCCAAAAGCCATGACTGGACGTCCAGGATATGCCCTCTCCTCCATGGGTAATTATCTCTTCAGAACCGAGGCGTTGGTTCCGCTGTTGAAGCGCGATGCGTCTCGTCCCGGAACGCACGACTTCGGCCGTAACATCGTGCCGGAACTCCTCGAGGAGCACCGCGTGTGCGTGTACAACCACGAGACCAACGATATCCCAGGACTGCACCCGCACGAGGAGCGGGGGTACTGGCGCGACGTGGGAACTCTGGAAGCCTACTGGCAGAGCAACATGGATTTGCTTGGGGAGTTTCCCCTGTTCGATCTGCGCAATTCGGCTTGGCCGATCTATTCCGGCGAAACCGAAGGGCCTATGGCCACGCTCGTCCGTACGAGAGTCGACGACTCGATGATCGGGCAGGGGACGCTGTGTCTCGACGCCGACATCCGAAAGTCGGTCATCGGCCGGGGCGTGCGGATTGACCGGGGAGCGCATCTCGAGGAATGCGTCATTATGGACAACGTGCATGTCGGGGCCCACGCACGGCTTCGCCGTGTCATTGCCGACCGGGGCAGCTCGGTACCCGCCAACGCCAGGATCGGCTATGACCGGGGACACGACGGAAGGACATTCCACCTGTCCCATTCCGGTCTCGTGGTGCTGTCCCATCCTGCCGCCGCGAACGGCGATGTCTTGAGGCACGCATCATGACCCCGACGCCACATACGGCGTTTCCCTTGGCCACGTACCGTCTGCAGATGCATCGCGGATTCACCTTTGCCGATGCGACCCGCACCGTCCCGTACCTGCAAGGGCTCGGCATCACCGACTGTTATCTCTCTCCCATCAGCAAGGCGGCACCCGGAAGCGACCACGGGTACGATGTGATCGATCCCGTGGTGCTGAATCCCGAGTTGGGAAATGAGCAGGAGTTCGAGGAATTCGTCCGCACGGTCCGGGCCCACGGGATGGGGCTCGTCTTGGACGTCGTCCCCAATCATATGGGCATCGGCAAGACGCTGAACCGGTGGTGGCGGGATGTGTTGGAGAACGGACCCAGCTCACGGTATGCGACCGCCTTCGACATCGATTGGCACCCGATCAAGCGCGAACTCGAAAACAAAGTGCTGCTGCCAATCCTCGCTGATCAATACGGCGCCATCCTCGAGAGCCAGGAGATGGAATTGGTGTACGAGGACAGCGCGTTTGTCCTGCGCTACTACGACCACCACTTGCCGTTATCCCCGAAATCCTGGACGCACATTTTGTCGCACCGGCTCGAGCAGTTGGTGACGGAAGGCGAACAGGCCATGCCGGTGATGGAACTGCAGAGCATTTTGACCGCCTTGAAGAACTTGCCCGGCACAGCCGAACGCAACCCCGAGCGGATTGCGGAACATTACCGCGAGAAGGAAATCGTCAAGAAACGGCTCTCGACGCTGATGGATGAGAGCCCGATGATCCGCGCGTTCGTGATGGAAAATGTGCGGATCTTCAACGGGGAGCGCGGCCGCTCCGAAAGCTTCGACCTCCTCGACGCACTGCTCAACGAGCAGGCCTATCGCCTTGCGTCTTGGAAAGTCGCGTCGGAGGAAATCAATTACCGCAGGTTTTTCGACATCAATGAACTCGCCGCCATCCGGATGGAGGACGAGGCGGTGTTCCTGGAGTCGCACCAGCTGCTCCTGCAGTTCGTGCGGCAGGGCATCGTCCGAGGCTGTCGCATCGATCACGTGGACGGGCTGTACGACCCCGTCCGCTATCTGCATCACCTGCGCGAGTTGACGACGCCTCCGGATGGCTCCCAGGCACCACTGTGTATTGTCGTGGAGAAGATTCTCGGCAAAGATGAGCCGTTGTCCGAAGCTTGGCCCGTCCAGGGGACGACCGGCTACGATTTCCTCAATCACGTGAACGGCCTATTCGTGGCCGGCGCCAACGAAAAGTTCTTCACGTTATTGTATGCCAAGGTGACCGGCCGTGACGACGATTATGGCGATCTGGTGTATGCCTGCAAGCAGCTGATCATGCAGGTCTCGATGGCAAGCGAAATCAACGTGCTGGGTCATCAACTCAACGGCATTTCCGAGCGCGACCGGCGCTCTCGCGACTTTACGTTGAACAGCCTGACGCATGCCATCCGGGAGATCATTGCCTGCTTTCCCGTCTACAGGACGTATGTGACAGAGGGTGTGCACACGGTGGCCGACCGCGATCGCGCCTACATTCATATGGCCGTGGCCCGCGCAAAGCGACGAAATCCCGCCATCAGCGGCCAGGTATTCGATTTCATCCGCTCGATTCTCTTACAGCAGCGTGAAACCCGCACCAAGGAGGATCAGGAAGAGCAGATCCGCTTCGTCATGAAATTTCAGCAGACGACCAGTCCGGTGACGGCCAAGGGGGTCGAAGACACCGCGTTCTACCGCTATCATCGCCTGGTCTCCTTGAACGAGGTCGGCGGCGAGCCGGAGCAGTTCGGACTTTCAGTGGAAGAGTTTCATAGGCGGATGTGGGAGCGGCAGGGCCGGTGGCCGCATTCACTCTCGGCGTCGTCCACGCACGACACGAAGCGGAGCGAAGACATGCGCGCGCGGATCAATGTGCTGTCGGAAGTCCCGCAGGAATGGAAGCTCAAGGTGAGCCGCTGGAACCGCCTGAACCGCCACCTCTGCAAGGAGAGCGAAGGCGAGCGGATGCCCGACCGCAACGACGAATATCTCTTCTATCAAACGCTCGTGGGCGCCTGGCCGCTCGAAGCCATGGGAGACGAGGCCTATCAGGAATTCTGTGGACGCATTCAGCGTTACATGCAAAAAGCCGTGCACGAGGCCAAAGCGCACACCAGTTGGATCAACCCGAGCCCGGCCTACGATCACTCCGTGCAGACGTTTATTGAAGGCGCGCTGGAGCGGTCACCGTCCAATCGGTTCCTCGAAGACTTTCTGCCGTTTCAGGAGCGGATCGCTCGCTATGGACTCTATAATTCCCTGAGCCAGTTGGTGTTGAAGATGGCCGCGCCCGGCGTGCCGGATTTTTACCAAGGCACCGAGCTCTGGTCGTTCCACCTCGTCGATCCGGACAACCGCGGTCCCGTTGATTACCGCATTCGGTCGGAGATGGCGGAAGAACTTCGTGCGACCCTGTCGCGCCTCGGTCCTGACCGTGCCGAGTTTGCGCGAGGGTTGTTTGAACAGGTACACGATGCCAGGGTGAAGATGTACACGATTATGGCGGGTTTGGAGTACCGCCGCCTCCACCCTGACCTCTTCCAGCAGGGAGAGTATTTGCAACTCGAATGCGGGGGCAGCAAGAAGCAACATATCTGCGCCTTTGCCCGTCTGTATCAACATCAGGCGCTGGTGACGGTCGTGCCTCGATTGGTCGCCACGTTGAATCCAGACAGCAAACACGCGCCCATGGGTTCGTCGGTGTGGGAAGACAGCTGGATCACGGCCCCTCCCTGGCCCACGCTTGGCAAGTTCCGGCATCTATTGACCGGAGAGATCATCACCGCCGAATCCTTGAACGGCCGCCGGGTCCTCCCGCTCGCGCGCGTGCTGAGCCGCGCGCCGGTCGCGCTGCTCGAACGCATCTCGTAACACCCTGCGGATCTCCTCACCCGTTTCATTCAGATGTTCACCTCGGCACGAAGTCTCTAGGGATGCTCCCAGTTGGTGACCCCCGGGTGCATGGTATCGTCAACAAAGGACGGCGGTTATTCCTGCCGGCCAAACACCCGATGCCCTTACACAACCCTTCCGGCGCCATGGTCCATCCAATACCGACGATCGAAGCGGAACACGCGTATCGTCTCGGAGCGATTGCCGAGACATTCACCGATGAGATGGCAGAGTCGCGTGATCGGATGGAAATGTTGATCGAACGCTACCCCTGGCCAACAGTAATTCTCGCGTTCGCCATCGGATACCTGCTCGCGAGGCGGATGAGGTAACCCGTGCAAGAGACTCGATCCTCCGGATTCGGTTTTATGAATTTGTTCAGCGGCATTCTGGACGATGCCAAAGTGCTGATGCGTCAGGAAGCCCAACTGTTGAAAGATGAAATCAAGTTGGAAGTTTCCAAAGCGGGACGGGCCGCATCGGGGTTTGGGATTGGTGCGGCCTTAACGAGTGTCGGCGCGCTGTTCCTGCTGCTCATGCTCGTGCATGGCTTGCATGAGTGGTTACTCTGGCCGCTGTGGGTCTGTTACGGACTGGTCGGAGCGAGCATTGCCGGTATTGGTATCGGCTTGATCGTCAAAGCTCAATCGCTAGCCGGGAGCGTACACGCGACGCCACGGCGAAGCCTCCATGCCATGAAGGAAAATGTCCAATGGATCAAAGAGCGCATGATGTTGAAGAGGACGTGAGGAACATCCTCCAAACCCGGTTGGCGTTGGCAGACAAAATTCAAAAGCTCGAACGGCACGTGGAGGCGACCGTCGAATCCACCAAGATGGCGGCGCTGGATGCCCTCGATTTGGCGAAGAACAGGGCGGCAGGCTTCATCGAATCCGCCACCACCAAGCTGAATCCCAACGTGCAGGCGGGACGGAGACCATGGATCATGGTCGGGAGCGCGATTGCCGTAGGATTCTTTGCCGGGATGATCGAACAGCGCCGGAGATCCGGTGTCTATCGCTACTATCCGCCAGCCGCTCACGGAGCGGATGTCATGCCGGAAGACGGCACATCCCATGAGCCAAGCGGCGTCTATCCCTTCTACGGGCATGAAGAGCCACGACCCCATGGCAGACGCCGATGGCTCGCCACCGAGAGCCCGCAGCCCAAAGTTGCCCTCGCGGAAGTCTGGAAGCCGTTGCAATCGCTCTGGGAAGAACTGGCGACGGAATTCAACCAAGAACGAGACCGGCTTCGGAATACTGCGCTTTACGTAGGCCGTTCCTTTATCCAGGACCTCGTCCGGATCGCCGGAGAGTCGTTGCTCGATCAGCTGAACCGTCCGGACGGATCGAGAGTGTCCCGCCAGGGACAACGCCGAACCTCCTAACGAGTGACCGGTTGGTAACGCACCGCGACAGCATTCGCTCATCCGTGCCCGACCGCATGAAGGCGCTGCGGAAAAGGATTAGACATGGCGAAGCGTCGTCGGTGGTGGCTGATCCCGCTCGTCGTGCTGAGCGTCCTGATTCTGACCCTGGTGATTGTCGCGTTGATGGCCGACGAGCCACTCCGTCGTTATGTCGAAGGAGAGGCGAATTCGGCACTACCCGGTTATCACGTCACGATCGGGGCGCTTGCTCTGCATCCGCTCACCTTGTCCATAGATCTTCGCGACGTCGTCATCCGCCAGGACATCCATCCCGATCCGCCGGTCCTTTCAATCGCCCACGTCACGGCCGATGCGGAGTTAGCTCCCTTATTTTCTGGTCAAGTTGGCGCGGCAGTTCGTGTCGACACACCCGCGTTCGCCATCACTAAGAAGCACGTCGACGGTTTTCTCCGTCGTGGTGATACCGAGGTGGTCAAGGAACAAGTAGAAGCGTGGCAGGACAAGATCCGGGAAAGTATCGCCTTCCAGGGCGCGTTCTACGTGACCAACGGTGATCTGACGTATGACGAGGGCAATGCGACGGTTGAACCGCTTCGGATCGAGCGCATCGACGTTGAAGTGAAAAATATCACGAATCGTTCCGAGGCAAACGACGAATATCCCTCACCGGTTCGCGTGAAGGTGGTATTTCCCGACCACTCTCAAATGGACCTCGAGGGACGTGCCAACTTGCTGGCCATCCCCGTACCGAGAGTCGAAGCCGACCTCAAAATCGATCGGTTCCAAATCAAGAATCTGTTGCCGGTGGCCGGGCGGTTCAACCTGCAGTGTCGCGAAGGCGCGCTCGACCTCAACGGCCGAGTCCAGTATTCAAAGGAATCCACGGTCGTGGCCATCGACGACCTGCGTCTACAGGATGCCAAGATCGACTACGTGCACTCGGCTGCGACCAAGTCGAAGGAGGTCCACCGCGCCAAAAAAGTCGCCCAGAAGGTGAAGAAAGCGAATCAAGACACCAGCGTTGTTGTCAAAGTCGAGCACGGGAAAATCGTCCACAGTGAAGTCGGCTTCGTCAATAAGGCCACCGACCCAGATTACCGTGTCTTCATCGCCGATTTGGACATGGATGTGAAGAATCTCAGCAACCGGCTCGAAGAGGGGACGGGTATGGTGAGGATGACGGGCAAGTTCATGGGAAGCGGTCGTACCGAATTGAAAGGCGACTTCCGTCCTGAGAAGCCGCGACCCGATTTCGACCTCAACGTGAAGATCGTCAAGACGGAGGTGGAGGCGTTTAATAATGTCCTTCGCGCCTATGGCGACATTGATACGCATCGCGGCGTGTTCGCATTTTTCAGTGAACTCGCGGTGAAGGACAATCAGATCCACGGCTACGTGAAGCCGCTCTTGAAGGATGTTGAGGTGTACGATCCGGAGCAGGATAAGGAGAAGCCGGTCACGAAGAAGATTTATGAAGCGGTTGTCGGCGGCGTGCTGGGGCTCTTTGAAAATAAGACGCGGAACGAGGTGGCGACCGTCACCGATTTGTCCGGTCCGGTCGAGAATCCGCACGCGAACACATGGCAGGTGGTGGAGAAGCTGGTGCAGAACGCCTTCTTCAAAGCGATCCTGCCGGGCTTTGAACGAGTGGGATGACATGCAGTTCAATCCTTGGAATCTGGGCGGACTCAGTCTCATGGAGTTGGGGCGGCGCCTCTGGCATGAAAGTCAACAAGACGAGTTGCTGGGACGTGCCGCTCAGCTGGCCTATTACTCGCTCCTTGCACTCTTTCCTGCCTTAATTTTTCTGACCGCACTGATGGGACTCTTCTCCGTTCAGAGCTTCATGCCGGAGTTGATGAGTTATCTGCGCAACGTCCTTCCGGCCGATGCCTTGTCGATGGTCCAGCGCTTCCTCACCCAGGTTGCGGAGGGCAGCGGGGCCAATATTCTTTCGCTGGGAGCACTCGGGGCCCTCTGGGCATCGTCCAGTGGCGTGACGGCCATCATGGATGCGCTAAATGTCGTGTTCGGCGTGAAAGAGGACCGGCGCTCGTTCTGGCAGGTGCGGATCACCGCGATTCTTCTCACGATCGGATTGGCAGGCTTCGTGATCATGTCCCTGGCGCTGGTGCTCTACGGTCCGACGATCGGGCAGTGGATTGCCGACCGGCTCGGCTTCGGCGTCGCCTTCACCTGGATGTGGAACGTGCTGCAATGGCCGTTCATTGTCCTTCTCATGCTGATCGTCGTCGCCGCCATCTACCATATCTGCCCTGACCGCCGATACAAACGGTGGCGATGGGTCACGCCGGGCTCCGTCTTCGCCGTGCTCATGTGGCTCGTTGTCTCGCTGGGGTTCAAAGCGTATGTCGACAATTTCGGGGATTACAACAAAGTGTACGGATCGATCGCCGGTGTCATCGTGCTCATGCTGTGGTTCTATTGGAGCGGGATGGTGCTGCTACTCGGCGGAGAGATCAATTCGGAAATCGAAGCGGCGGCTGAACGAAAGGCCGCATCCGCCGACACGAGCCGGACGAGACAGGCTGCGTGACGAATCGTTACGAACTCATTGCTGAGGGGGACGAACATGGCGCGAACTCTCTGGAAAGGGGCGATCAGTTTCGGTCTCGTGCACATTCCGGTCGGACTGTATTCGGCGGAGAAACGCAACAGCTTCGACCTGACGATGTTGGACCGCCGTTCGATGAAACCGGTCGGCTTCAAGCGCTATAACAAGGAGACCGGAGAGGACGTGTCCTGGGACGACATCGTGAAAGGGTACGAGTACGAAAAAGGGCAGTATGTGGTGCTGACCGATGAAGATTTCAAGCGCGCCAATGTCGAAGCGACACAAACGGTCGACATCCAATGCTTTGTCAAGGAGGATGAGATCGGCTCGATGTATTTTGAAACGCCCTATTACCTGGCGCCGGACAAACGGGGGCACAAAGGGTACGCGCTGCTGCGGGAAACGCTCAAGCAAACCGGCAGGATCGCCATCGCCAACGTCGTTATCCGGACGCGGCAGTACGTGGCCGCTCTCATTCCGTATCAGGACGTCATCGTGATGAATACGCTCCGGTATCAGAGCGAGTTGCGGGACGCCGACGATCTGGAGGTGCCGTCGAGCAGTCTCAAAGCCGTTGGTGTCAATCCTCGTGAGGTCGAAATGGCCCGCCGGCTCGTGGAGGGCATGAGCGCCGGCTGGAAACCCGGCGAGTATCATGACACCTACCATGAGGATCTGTTGGCTTTGATCGAGAAGCGGGTGAAGGCCGGTCAGACCGAGATGATCACCGAGCCATCGCCCGAAGAAGAGGAGCGGCCTCGCAAAGGCGAGGTCATCGATTTGATGGCTCTGCTGAAAAAGAGCGTCGAGCAGAAAGGCAGGGTGCGCAGGCCTCAGGCCCCGGCGGCCAAGGCACGCGGGCGGAAACCAGGTCGTAGGGCCGCGTGATGAAGTCCCGCTCATTCCTGCCAACCGCCGTCGACGGCAAGGCCGTCGCTCGCTCGGCGGGGTTGCACTATGTCGACGACCGGCGTCCTGGCATCTCCCGCGTCAAAGATCACAAAAAATTCCGGTATCGTGGTCCCGACGGTCGGCCGGTTCGTGACGGGGAAGCCCTGAGTCGCATCCGTTCGCTTGCCGTGCCGCCGGCTTGGCGCGAGGTTTGGATCTGTCCCGATTCAGAAGGCCATGTGCAGGCGACGGGCCGGGATGCGAGAGGCCGCAAACAATACCGGTATCATCCGCGATGGCGGGAAGTGCGGGACGGCAATAAGTACGAGCGGATGATCGCCTTTGGCCGCGCGCTGCCTCTGATTCGACAACGGGTAGAGAAGGACCTCACGCTGCCGGGGCTCCCGCGTGAAAAGATTCTTGCGACCGTCGTACGCCTGCTGGAAGTTACGCTGATCCGCGTCGGGAACGAAGAGTACGCCAAACACAATGACTCGTTCGGTCTGGCGACCATGCGGGATCGACACGTCAAGGTCAACGGCTCGGCGCTGCGCTTCCAATTTCGCGGGAAAAGCGGAGTGCTTCACGCCGTGGATCTACGCGACCGCCGCCTGGCCCGCATCGTCCGGCAGAGCAGGGAGCTTCCTGGGTATGAACTTTTCCAATATATCGATGACGACGGCGAGCGCCGCGCCATCGATGCTGCGGACGTGAATACCTATCTCAAGTCGATCGCCGGAGATGAATTTACCGCCAAGGACTTTCGCACCTGGGCCGGCACCGTCCTGGCCGCCAGGGCCCTGCATGAACTGAGGACGTTCGATTCACAAGCACAGGCAAAGCGCAACGTGCTACGAGCCGTCGAGACGGTGGCCAAACGCCTGGGGAACACGAGGGCCGTCTGCCGTAAATGCTACATCCATCCGGAAGTGGTGAACGCCTACTTCGACGGAACACTGGCGACGTCGCTCAATCGGAGGACCGGCCGAGAGCTTCGCTCAAATTTGCACGACCTTTCTCCGGAGGAAGCCGCCGTTCTCGCCTTGCTTCATCGCAGTTTGGAACAGGACGTCCGCAGAGCGGCGTGACAAAGCGAGCGGCGCCCGCGCCAGGGAGGATCCCTTCCTGATGAATATTCCGCGGCTACTGCCGTTCGCGTAGTTGAAAGTATCCAGTACCATCAAGTAGATAAAATGTGAACCTCATCGAGTAGGTGAAGTAGAGCATGATATTGTCGGTCGAGGTGTTCCCGCAATCGCTGAAAGAAGAGGAACAGGTCCCTGGACGGGCGTTCCAAGATCTCACCGGCGCAAGGCGCATCATGCGGAACGTCGTTATGAAAGTGCGCCGCCGATTCCAGGGGTATTGCTAGCCCTCCGGTTTGCCTTTCGTTGGAGCGCCGCTCAAGAAACTCCTTCTCGTATGTTTGAACCACCAGGTCGTCGGCATCGCAAGCGCCGTTGTACAATTTTGGCTGTCACCCGAGCCTAACTAGGGGTCCCCCTAGTTCGCAGGTTTCTGCCTACGCGGTACGTTGTTTCGGTTCAAATGAGCCAGTTCAAACGGGCTTTTCCGGCCGGAGGCATACGATGAAGCAGCCAAGCGACGAGCAAGAGAGAACCGCACTGGTGGATGCACCTACCGTTGCCAATGGCGGCACCAGGCGGCGCCAGGACGTCGGTGAACAACTCGGCGAAA
>DASVBB010000048.1:0-3590 GCA_036376045.1 Nitrospira sp. | reverse complement strand
CCTTCGGATGCGGATTCAGGTAAATCTGGTCGCGGAGATACAGGATTCCGTATCGAACGACATAGTGTTTCACGAGCGTGAGAGGCACGACCAAGGGCACGAGCCCTTGACGGTAGTCCTGGATGAGGCCATCGATTTCAGACCGCTCCGACTTCGTCAGCTGGCATTTCATATGCCCGATCAGATGTTGAAGCACGTTGACGTGCTTTCGCCTCGTGGCCGTAACGGCTAAGGCTTCCATGAAGAGTTTGCCATAGGTTTTGACCAGGTCTTTGGGTTGATAGCGGTCGGCCTGCGCGACCAGCCGGCCCAGTTGCTGATAGAGCTGTCGACTGTGCGCGAGCAGGAGATATTTGTGGACGGTATGGAATTTGACGATGTCCCTCCGCGCGACGGGACATCGTTTGAGCTGCTGCCAGCGGTGATAGCAGAAGACTCTTTCAATGAAATTGTCGCGGAGCACTGGATCGCAAAGGCGTCCTTCCTCTTCGACCGGCACCATGGGAAACCGCTCCATGAAGGCACGCGCAAAGAGGCCAATGCCGTGGCGGTTCGGCATCCCATGCCGATTGAAGACCCTGACCCGTTCGACACCGCAGCTCGGCGAGTCCTTCTTGAAGATGTATCCGGAAAGTTCTAGATCCTTGAGCGAGCGGAGCCGGTCGGCGGTCATCCTCTCAAGCGCTTCGGTGCGATCCTTCGCGCTTTTGATCGTGATCAGCCGCGGATGCTGGGGATCGCCGACCAGCCGCATCGCCTCGCGAGGCGTCCCCAGTCCGGCTTCGACCTCCGGACAAACAGGCGCCCACTCCACATAGCGGCCGAAGATGTCTGTCAGGAACTGATCGCGCTTATGGCCGCCATCGAACCGCACTTCGTGTCCCAGGAGGCAGCTGCTGATTCCGAGGCGAAGGAGGGCGGTCGTCATCGCGTCACCTCCCGTTTGCCGAGATCGAGGTATTCCTGGCGAGCATGCCGATGGTCCACGATCGGCGCGGCATAATCCACTCCGATGCGGCATCCGCTCCGCGACTGTTCGTCCGGTGTCATCAGATGCGGCTCGTGAACCCACTTGTGAGCCACCGTCTTGAGTTCCGGGACATACTGGCGGATATAGGATCCGTCAGGGTCGAACTTCTTGCTCTGTAGCGCCGGGTTGAAAATCCGGTACCCGCGCATCGCATCCGTGCCGGTCGACGCGCTCCATTGCCAATTTCCGTTGTTGGCGGCTGTGTCGGCATCGAGCAGATGACGCATGAAATACCGCTCGCCGCTCTGCCAGTCGATCCGCAGGTCCTTGATCAGGAACGAGGCCGCGATCATACGCACCCGGTTATGCAACCAGCCCGTCCGGTTGAGCTGGCGCATGCCGGCGTCTACGATCGGGTAACCGGTCTGCCCATCGCACCAGGCGTGAAACAACCGGTCACGTTCCGGGCCCGGTTCACGCGGCGGCGGGACGGCGGCGGCCCGGAACGGCCCGTCAGCGACGCGTGGAAATGCCGACAGCACTTGTTGAAAAAATTCGCGCCAGATCAGCTCATCGATCCAGGTGAGCACATCGGGACGAGAGACGCGACCACCTGCCGCCAGCCCGGCCAACGCGGCATGTATCGCGGTGCGAGGCGACAAGGTTCCGAAGCGGAAATGAGGCGACAGTTTCGAAGTTCCGTCGATGGCGGGAAGATTCCGACCGTCCACGTAGCTGTGAATCGGTCCTCCAACAAACCGGATCAGCCTCCTCCGAGCGTTCTGTTCGCCGGGTTCGATCCATGGCGTGAGGGGCTCATACCCTAGCTCTCGGACCGTCGGGATCGCACGAGGAGCGGGGAGCGGCACCGACTTGTCTCCGCACAAGCCGGAGGGAATCGGAAGGACCGGCGGCTTGGTGACCTGCCACCTGGTCCACCAACGCGCGCGATAGGCGCTGTAGCGCTGCAGCGGCTCACCGGTGGCACCCCGAACTTCCTCCGCCTCGAAGACGACATGGTCCTTGAATGTCCGCGCCGGCACGCCCATCTGAGCCAGTCGTTGCTGGACGGCACGGTCTCGCTCTATGGCCCCCGGTTCATAATCCCTATTCCAGTAGACCACGTCGGCCTTCCATTCACGCGCGGCATTCACCATTTCCTTGACCGGTTCACCGCGACGCCACTGGAGCGCGAAACCTCGAGCGGCCAACGACGACTCCAGATCCTCCAGACAGCCGAGCATGAAATTCACGCAGGCGGACCCGAAGACCCGGGACTGTAGCAGGGGCTCGTCAAAGACGAAGAGCGGGATCACTTCGCTGCAGGCCTCGCAGGCCGCCTCCAAGGCGGGATTGTCGTGCAGCCGCAGGTCGCGTCGAAACCAAACAATGCCTCGCATCAGCGCCACCCTCGCAGGGAAAGAAGACCGGTCTCCGATACCCTGCATCTGTCGTTTAACGCCATCACACCCCACCTGGGCCTCTTATTTCTGATTGATCTCTCCCTCGAGACTGCGAGCACAACGAAAGCCAGTGCCATGCGTCTGCAGCGCGAACCCGCCGCGACCGCGCGCCGATGCTGTAATGTCGGCCAACGGGCTGTGCCAGGACCCTCCCCGAATCGACCGGACCACGCCCTTCTTGTCAGGACCTTGGGGATTCCTAGCTGGGGCATGCTTGTAGTAATCCGGGTCATACCAATCGGAAACCCATTCACGGGCATTGCCGGCCATGTCTTTCACTCCGTAGGGCGAGTCTCCCTCAGGGAGAGATCCGACCGGATACAAGGTCTGCTCATCCGCCCACTCCCGGTCAAAGTTCGCGCGCTTCGAGGTTGGAGCTTCATTGCCCCAGGGAAACTGGCGACCGTCGGCGCCGCGTGCGGCCTTTTCCCATTCGGCCTCCGTCGGGAGACGCTTCTTCGCCCACCCACAATAGGCCTTGGCGTCGTACCAGGTCGTCTGCACAACAGGCAGCTGTTCGATCCTTTTGATGGATGTCAGCGGCCCCGTGCTGTACGGATTCGGCGGATTCCGGTGACCCGTCGCCGTGACGAAGGCCATATACCGTTCATTGGTCACCTCGACTTGATCGATCGCGAAGGCATCGAGATACACTGACCGCTGCGGCCACTCATCCGCGCGACCTTTCCCTTCCGGATTCCCCATCAGAAATTCTCCGGCCGGAATCATGACCATGGGAACCGGATCAAGCTCCTTCGAAGCCGCCGGCGGCTCCGCCACCGCCCACGGCGCACCGGCGCAGGCGGTGACGACGATCGCCGCGATGATTCTCCAGCGAGCTGTTGTCCTCCTCGGACCTGGTGTCATTTCTTCTGCTCCTTGCTCCCCTTGATGGCTTGGGACGTATGAATTTTGATTTCAGCGACAAGACGATCGACCTGGCGCTTCTCTCCCCGCTCGGCAGCCTCCTGGGCCCGCGTCACAAGGGTTCTCGCTTCGTGCAGATGCTGCTCGATGTCGGCTTGCAGGGCAGGGGAGGCCACGGTTCCCCCTAACGCCGCCCGGTGATACACCTCCCACGCATCGTCGACATCGTGTTCGACCACGTGCACCGACCTGGCCTGCTCCGAATGAGGATGGCGAGCCGGATTGATGGG
>DASVBB010000046.1:0-10210 GCA_036376045.1 Nitrospira sp. | reverse complement strand
TTCTCAGGTCGGGACTGAAGGCGTTCAACTGCAACACGTCCTGCCATGGCGGAAAATAGGGATCCCGCCCGCAGGCGAGCACGTGGTCGCCGACCCGGAGAAACTCGCCGGGTTTGTCCGTCAGATCGCCTGCATCCCCTTGGATGAAGTATGCCGGATGTGTCGTGGCCCAGGGGTGATCCGCTGCGACATGGTTCGGGACAAAATCGAGGATCAACCGCATGCCGCGTCCGGCGAGTTCTCTTCTGGCATGGGCCAACCCTTCGGGACCGCCGAGCCGGGCGTCCACGCGGTAGTCCTTCACACAGTACGCCGAGCCGACATTGTCCTGCACGGTAAAGTCGGGCAGCACCCGGCGAAACTCTGCCATGAGCCCGTCGTTTTGGAGAGAAATCGCAATACCCGCCGGACTGCGTTCCCACACGCCCATGAACCAGACGGCATCGAATCCGTACGAAGCAAGAGCGTCCCAGGTTTCTCGCGGGACATCGCCCAGCGTGACGGGACGCCGTGTCTGGCCGCTCAGTTCATGAAGCCAGACCCAGGTGTTGATCTCGTAAATCGTCGGACGACGGGCCCAACGGGCCGTCACATTGTGCTTCATCGCCGTCAACTCGTCACCTTAGGAGCAGGCTCCTCCTGCAGGTTCATTGTGGGCACCTTCTCGCGCTTCGGTCCGAACGCGACGCCGCTCTCAAGCCAGTCCTTCTCGTTCAGTTGACCGAACATCGTGATCAGCGCCCCCACGACGCCGGTCCAGCCGGTTTGATGACTTGCGCCGAGACCGGCACCGTTGTCTCCATGAAAATATTCGTAGAAGAGCACGAGGTCGCGCCAGTGCGGATCGGTCTGGAATTTCTTCGAACCGCCATAGACCGGACGGTGGCCGTCCCTGTCCCGTTCGAAGATGGCCGTCAGGCGGTTGGCGATCTCCCGGCTGACCTCAAAGAGATTCATGAACTTGCCGGAACCGGTGGGACACTCCACTTTAAACTCATCCCCATAATAGAGGTGGAAATGCAGAAGCGCTCGAACAATCAAGGCATTGACCGGCATCCAGATCGGTCCGCGCCAATTGGAGTTCCCGCCGAACATCCCCGTATTGGATTCCGCCGGCAGATATTGGACGCGGTACTCTTCCCCATGAACCCGAAACGTGAAGGGATGTTCCAAATGATGCCGCGAGAGCGAGCGGATCCCATACGGACTCAGGAACCGGTTCTCGTCGAGCATACGCGCCAAGATGCGTCGCAGTTTCTTCTCGTTGAGCACCGCAAAGAGGCGCCTCCCCTTGAAGCCCGGCTGGTTGGGCGGGGCAATGGAGGGAATGAGATCCGCATTGCGTTGGAGGAAGCGGCGGGATTGCTCGACGGCATTGGGATACCGCGTGATGAATTCCTCCGGGAGCACCGTCGTCGCACAGAGCGGGAGCAGGCCGACCATGGAACGCACCTTGAGCCGCATGGCGGTGCCATCAGGGAGGCGAAGGAGGTCGTAAAAGAAGCCGTCCTCTTCATCCCACATCTCGTCGTCATTGTCTCCCGCGCGGTCCATCGACGCCGCGATCCGGAAGAAATGCTCGAAAAACTTCGTGGTCATGCCCTCATACACGGGATCATGCGAAGCCAGTTCGAGGGCGATTTGCAGCATGTTCTGGCTGAACAAGGCCATCCAAGCGGTCCCGTCCGCCTGCTCGAGGCTGCCGCCGGTCGGCAATGGCGAACTGCGGTCGAAGACTCCGATGTTGTCCAGGCCGAGGAACCCTCCTTCGAAGACGTTACGGCCCCCCGGATCCTTCCGGTTGACCCACCAGGTGAAATTGAGCAACAGCTTCTGGAAGGCGTGCTCGAGGAACTTGATATCCCCCTCTCCTCGACGCTGCTTCTCCAGGCTGTACACGAATAGCACCGCCCACGCATGGACGGGCGGATTGACGTCCCCGAAGTTCCATTCGTACGCCGGAATTTGACCGTTGGGATGCAAGTACACTTCGCGCAGCATCATGTCGAGTTGCTGCTTGGCAAAATCGATGTCGACCATCGCCAAGGCGACCGCATGAAAGGCGAGATCCCAGGCGGCAAACCAGGGGTACTCCCATTTGTCCGGCATGGAAATCACGTCGTCATTGACCATGTGCGGCCAATGGCGATTGCGGATCTGCATGGACTTGGCGGCTCCACGGGTGTTCACGCCGTGCTCCTGCAGCCAGACGTCCAGATCGAAAGCATAGTACTGCTTGCTCCACAGCATGCCGGACAGCGCCTGGCGCATGACACGCTTCGCATCGTCGCCGAGCGACGGAGCGGCGATCCCGTTGTAAAACGCATCGGCTTCCTGCAACCGCTTCTTCATCGTCTCATCGAATCGCTTCTCGAACGACGCCACCAAACCCTTGTCGCCAGCCTCGGGCGCCGCGACCGCGCTCAACCGAAGGCGGACGACTTGCGTCGCGCTTCCGTCGACGGTGAACTGATAATGCGCCGACGCTTTCGTCCCGGTCAGGAGCGGATTCACGGCCTGTCGCTGGCCGTGGACGACGTATTGGTGGATGCCGTCTTTGACGTACGGGCTGCGGTTGGGCTGACCAAAGACCCGTTCGGAGTTGGTTTCGTTTTCCGTGAAGAGCAAGGGCACTTCCCCTTCACACCACAAATACCGGGTGCCCAGGTCCGGATGGGACGCAGTGATCACAGTCATGCCCTTCGGATCGGTCGCCTGCTCCAGGCTCGGCTTGTGGCTCCCTTCCGACCAGGACCATGTGTTGCGGAACCACAAGGTCGGCAGGAGGTGCAGGACTGCGGCGTCCTTCCCCCGATTGCAGATCGAGATCTTGATCAGGATTTCTTCCGGCGATTCCTTCGCGTATTCGACGAAGACATCGAAATAGCGATCGTCATCGAACACACCGGTGTCGAGCAGTTCATATTCCAGTTCCTCCCTCGAACGGCGTCTGTTGGTCGCGACGAGATCATCGTAGGGGTAGGCCGCCTGCGGATATTTGTAGAGATACTTCATGTACGAATGAGTCGGGGTACTGTCCAGATAGAAATAATATTCTTTGACGTCCTCGCCGTGATTGCCTTCGCTGTTCGTCAATCCAAACAACCGCTCCTTGAGGATGGGATCTTTCCCGTTCCATAGGCCGACTGCAAAGCACAGTCGCTGTTTGTCGTCGGAGAAGCCGGCCAGCCCATCCTCCCCCCACCGATACGCGCGCGACCGCGCCTGATCGTGACTGAAATAGTCCCACGCATTACCGTCGTGGCTGTAATCCTCCCGCACCGTCCCCCACTGACGCTCGCTCAAGTACGGTCCCCAGCGTCTCCACGGCGTATTCAAATTGCGGGCGGCCTCGAGCCTTCGATGTTCCTCGGTCATGGCATCCTCCTCGGCTGACGCTTGCACCAATGCAGCGACGTGGGAGATTCGGGCGTGACGAATCGAGACTCGTACTCGCCTCTTGTTACGGCAACGTTAAACATTGTTCCATTGCCGGGGAGAAACACTGTACAACCTGAATCCGATGGGGAAAACTGTCAAATTTGACAGGGTGGGTCACGTTGAAAGCCTTAGGCATGAATTCGGTCCCCCTCGCCGCTTTTCTCGGATAGGGCCCCTCTCAGACGAATTCGGACAGATGCTCTTGACTGGAGTCAGGGAGAAGTTCATGCTTTGACCTCCTTTCGTCAGGCCGATTGGCGCTTTTCGTGGAGCTCAGCATGCTGACCACGTCATTGCGGGTTCCTCATCAGCGGACAGCCCAAGCCCCGTCGTTGACACGGACTGACGGCGACGTCCTCCAATCCCGGCCGCATTATCATCAGCTCGTGGGTTCGTTGGAAGCGATTGTCTGGCGTGCAGACGCCGTCACGTTAGAACACACCTATGTCAATGAGCAGGCGGAAAACATTCTGGGATATCCGCTCAGCCAATGGCTCCAACAACCGCTCTTCAAAGAAGCGCATCTCCATCCCGATGATCGGCTCACCGTGCTCTCAACCTACCGCAAGGCCGCCGAAGACCGGCAACCATACGGGCTCGACTATCGCATGGCAGCCGCGGACGGACGAGAAGTCTGGTTCCACGATTGCGTCCATGCCGTGTACGAAGACGGTCGCACAGAGTTGATCGGTGTAATGGTCGACATTACGGACCGGAAGCACGCCGAGCGATCGTTGACGGAGGTGAGCGGCCGGTTGATTGACGCTCAGGAAGAAGAGCGTCGCCGGATTGCGAGGGAGCTGCACGACGATTTCAACCAACGGCTGGCACTGCTGGCCATCGGCCTGGAACGCCTTTCACAGACGCTCGGCCCGGACAGCGCGAGCGCCGGACAGATGTTCGACCTGTGCCGTTTGACGCAAGAGATCGCGACTGACGTCCATCGCTTGTCCCACCGGCTCCACCCGGCGAAGCTCGAACATCTCGGCCTTGTTCCCGCAATCAAGGGACTCTGCCGGGAATTCTCCGAGCAGTACGGGATCCAGATTGATTTTGTCCATCGCAATGTTCCCAGCTGCACCGCCAAAGAATCGGCCTTGTGCCTGTTCCGTGTGGCCCAAGAGGCGTTGAGCAACACCGTCAAGCACAGCGGAGTCAGGAAAGGAAGGCTCGAACTCTTTGGGCATCGAGGGGCATTGCATTTGTGCGTTTCCGATACGGGAACCGGTTTTGATCCGCAGTCCGTGTCCGCCAAGGGAAGACTCGGCCTGATCAGCATGCAGGAGCGTGTGCGGGCCGCTGGCGGGACCATCGCGGTCGAATCCAGCCCGTCGAGCGGCACGCGAATTTCCGTGCATCTCGCGGCCTGATCCGCCTGCTCCCGGTCAAGGAGGGTTTCGTGCACCGTCCGCGCGTGTTGCTCGCCGACGATCATCGGCTGGTCGTCGAAGCCTGCGTTTCACTCCTCGAGCCGGAGTGCAAAGTCCTCGGGATCGTGGCCGACGGCCGGACGCTGCTCTCCACCGCCCTCGCCCTTCGCCCCGACGTCATCGTCTTGGACATCGGCATGCCGCTCTTGAACGGGCTTGATGCGGGCAGACAGCTCAAGCAGTCGATGCCGGGAGTCAAGCTGATTTTCCTGACAATGAATGAAGACCCCGATCTCGCCAAAGAGGCCCTTCGCATCGGCGCGTCGGGCTACCTGCTCAAAACCTCAGCGGCGCGGGAGCTGCCGGAGGCCATTCGGGTCGCGGTCCGCGGCGATACGTACGTGACCTCCCAGGCTTCCCAGCGAATGGTCGAATCCTTCATCCAGGGAGGCGATCGACCGGGCGCTGGCGAACTCACATTCCGCCAGCGCGAGGTGCTTCAGTTGCTGGCAGAAGGCCTCTCGATGAAGGAGGCTGCAAGCGTACTGCGCGTCACGGCCCGCACCGTGGCTTTTCACAAATACCGCGTCATGCAACAGTTTCGTCTCAAGAGCAACGCAGAACTCATCCAGTTCGCCATCGACCAGCGGCTCACGCTGGGAGCGTCCCATCATTAGAGATCATTCCACTCCCTTGGTCCTCTGAAATTCCCTACGGAGACTCGGCTACGGCAGGACCGAATGAATCTGTTACTTTTGCCAGTATCGGAGAGTTGACCCAAATGCTAAGAAACTGCGCGCACGTCTTCGCCTGCATGGAGCAGCGATGGTTCAGTACTCGGACAGAGCCGACGGTCCTCTCTTCGTCCGGATTCTCCTCGCCGACGACAGTCCACCGATGCTGCAGGCAGCGTGCCGGATCCTCGAGCCGGAGTTTCATGTCGTGGGAACGGTCGATGACGGCCATGCCGTCCTGCAGGCGACGGAACGGCTCCATCCCGACGTGGTGATCCTCGACATTTCGATGGGCACGCTGAGCGGACTAGAAGCCGCGCGGCTGCTCACGAGCGTCGGAACCAAGGCCAAGATCGTCTTTCTCACGGTACACAAAGATCCGGAGTTTGTGGAAGAAGCGTTTTCAGCGGGAGCGGTGGGTTATGTCGTGAAACCCCGGTTGGGTACAGACCTGCTGGTCGCCATTCGGGAAGCGCTGGTCGGACACACCTTCATCTCGCCGGATTTGGTCACCTCCTCCAAGCATCCTCAATGATCCTCACAGCGGTTATTTCTGAATGCCGGGAAGGTTCTGGGAAATCTGGGCATCCACGAGGAGTTGAAGCCGCCGCTCGAGCTGCAACCAGCGAACGATGGTCTTGGCAGACAGCGTTTTTTCCAGAGCCCCGAAGCATTTCTGCCGAAGTTCCAGCGTCCTCCGATCCACGTCAAAGACGTCTTCCACCAGTTGCTTGGCTTGCGCGTCGTTCAACGATTGATGGCGGCTGATGTAGTCCTTCATGATCGTAACCTTCTTATCGTTGATCGCCGCCAGATCGGCCTCGTACTGACGATACACCGGCCAGAACGCCGCAGCTTCCTGATCCGTAAACTTCATGCGGTCCGCAATCATGGCACCCTTCTTCGTCCGTATATCGGAACGCATGAGCTCAAAATCGGATTCGGACATCCCCTCCGCCACAGCGCGCGAGGGCTCAACCATCTGGAGAAAGCAGCCAAGACCCACAAGACCGACGAAGCCGGCCATCCACTTGAACCCGATCATATGCCCCTCTCTGTGAGACACTCCTGCTGCGTTTCACTCATCTCGTTATCGGAGTTCCACCCAAATCGACCCTTCCGCAATCATGTGGACTTCGACCCCGCCCGCCGTCGGATAAATGCCGCGGGGACGGAGTTTGGCCACCTCGCCTTCAAGGCTGACACCCGGGCCCAAGTCTCGCGTCAATGCCGCGCCGAGACGGGACCGGAGCGTCTGAATCTGCCCGGAGAGGTCGATCAGCGCCTGAGATTTTATGTTTGACAGGATGTCTTCATGAAACATGAAATTGGCCGAACGCACCAAGACGTTGCGCGTGTCCACCGTGTAGTCCAAATCGTCGAATCTGAGCACTCCCATGGCCTCATCGAACACCGGTAACCCGGTTGCATACAGATTTCCATTCACGCCCCCGGATAGCCTGACAGCGAGGATCAGTTTGTCACCGCTGCCGTAGAGTTGGACTCCCTCGACCTTCACACGCTCACCCAGAGGCGTCTTGAACTCCTGACCGCTCATGTCCTGCTCGAGCCGCTGATTGATCCGTCCATAGTCGATGGTAATCGGCAAGGCGATGTGAAAGCCTTCAAGAGGGAGTGGGGTCATTTGCAGCGAAGGCAGCGGAATCCGCCCCTCGTCGGGCTTCGTCCCGTTGACAATCCGCGGCTCCATCGTCAGATTCACCGAGGCTTTGACCGAGAGCTTTCCATTCGACGTGATCGGACTCACCCGAGCGGCTCGCGGTTTGAATAAGAGCCACTGGTTGGACGCGAACTCGACGGGTTCCTGTAGCTTCTGCCACGCCGTCTCCGCGCGCTTTTTAGCTTCGGTGCGCTCGCGGATGATCCGGTCGATGCTCTGCGCAAGCGCCGCAAGCCGCGGTTGCAGCACGGTCTTCAGCATGGGGGTCGCGTCAAGTTTCAAACCCGGGAGCTGGCACGGCTCGATGAAGACCGGTTCCTCAAACGTCGTGTGGGATTGCAGACGCCACCGGTCGGACCAGGACAGGGCCGAGTGAGCGGCCAGATTCAGCCGCTTGGGAGGATCATCGCCATGTCCGCAACGGCCGTCGACGAACGTCTCGCCTTGAGTCTGTCGGGCCCAGATTCGATAGCGCACCTGATCAAACCACACGTCGAAATGATCACGATCCATCTTGTATCGAAACGAGCCGCGGACGAGCCGGTACAGAAACCGGACATCCTCACGATCCCCTAGGGAGACGGCATTGTTCCAGTCATCCTCGCGTGCGGCGACTTGAGGAAAGGCGTCATCGACAGCGGCCGCCAGTTCTTCGGCAGGGAGGCGCATTTCAAGATTCACCACCGACGCCTCTAAGGCGGGCGGCGGAGGTGCCGGCTTGAGCGGATCTGTTGGTTTAGGAATGTCGAGCTGCGAGGCGGACCATGCGCCCGACCCACAGATGGCCGTCAGTAGGATTGAACAGCAGACGATGCCGAGCCTGATCATTGAACGACGTGCGTGAGTCCTCAATTGGTGTCCCTGCGGCACGGCATGAGCTGCCGTTAGCTGACGGTGTAGCCTCGTGACGTCATACAACCGGAAAACGCGCGCTTATAGTTCCCCACCTCGGTATCATGGGCCTGCTTGGCTTTTTGTTGGGCAGCGGCCTGTTGTTGCTCGGCCTGCCGCCGGCGCATGGCACCTCCGGCCGCTCCAACGCCGGCCCCGATGGCCGCTCCCTTCCCCGCATCCCCGCCAATCGCCCCGCCGATCGCGCCGACTGCGGCGCCACGCGCTGCACCCTTGGCGGCTCCGCCCTGGGGTGGAGGCGCAGCCGCCTGCTGCATCGGCTGGTTGGGATCGAATCCCGTTTGCTCTTTCGCCCACTTGTAGCAGCTGAACTCATCTTGTTCCTGCTGCTCTTTCGTCTGCCCTTTCCCGGGATACACAAAAACATCGGCGCCTGCCCAGACTTGCTGGGTGGTGAACAGCAACCCCATCACGATAAGCAGCGCTCGTGAATACACCATGATGCCTCCCTTACCCGCCAATCCGCTGTCTCAGGAATGTTCGACGTTATGGTGCCGCTTCCTTGAGCGACGGCTCCCCGGCAGGTGGAACCTGGTCGCCGCCCGGCGCCGGCGCCGCACGGTCAGAACCGGCTGAGGAGGTCCCGCCGGATGTCGCGACAGGCGGCACCTCGCCGATCAACGGAAGATTGCCCAGGATCGCCAGACGCGTGACCATGCCGAGGATGTCATCAAGCTGAAGGAACCTGGCTGCGGCCATGGGATCCAATTTTTTGCTGTAAATGTGAAAATATTTCTGTCGCAGGGCCAGATCCGCCCGCTGGTTCTCGCCGGACTGCTTGACGATCTTCATGACATCGTCATTGGTCAGCGTGGCGTACTTTTCGATGTACGTGCCGAGCAGCCGGAGCCGAGTCTTCTCGAGCTGCTCCTTTTCTTTTTCATAGCGATGATAGACGCCCCAGAATATCTCGCTCTGCTCCTCGTTCAGATTCATGTTCCGCTCGAACACCTGCTTCCGTTCGGTCGCCAGAATGTACTGCAGCTTCTCGGTGTCCAGGTTCGGTCGGACGCGGACGACGTTCACCGCGGACTCCTGCGCCTGCAGCGCAGGGCTCATCACGAGGGGGAGCATGCAGATACCGGCGACAGCAATCGACTTCATGAGGCTCCTTCCTTTTACCGCGGAGGAACGCCCTTCAGTACACGAGTGGAATCTGTTGGGCCAACTCCATCTTGATCAACGACCGGATTTTGGTTTCTATCTGAATATAGCGAGCGACCTTCGAGTACGGGAGAACCTTTTCGAGCTTATCCGCATACGTCCGTTTGAGCTTGGTTTCCTGCTCCTCCAACGACAGCACGTCGCCGAGCAGTTTCTTCGCCGTGTTGTCAGCGATGGGGCCTTTATTGAAGGCCTCGGCATAATCTTTGATCGTCTGCCCCAACTTCTGATTCACCTGTTCCAGGTCTTTTTGATACGCGTCATAGATCGGCCAGAACTTTTTGGCGTCCGCATCCGAGAGATCCATGTTGCCCGCCACGATCAACTTCTTGTCTGCTTTCAGCTTCTGCTTCAAGATCTCCATATTGGTATCCGAAGATTCTTGCGCTGTTGCGGGCAGGGCACTCCCCATCAGTACGGCCAACACGATAGCGACAATCTTCATCATGGTGTCATCCTTTCGGTTCGAAGTCTCAAGTCACTCCCGGCTCCCCAGCGCGGCGACCCCGTCGCGCAGCCGCGCAGACGCCGGATTACTCACAGCTTTTTTCACCAGAATGTCCGATGGTCTCACGGGCTTCCCGTAATAGGCTTCATTGGAGCCGTCGGAGACTGCGATGAGCGCCCCGTTGAGCGCCATCCCCATGAACGCCCCCTTGGTCCGACCAAACGAAATAAGATCGACCGTGATCCCTTCCATAGATGCGCTGCTCCCAAGCGTTCCGATCGACACTCCCACATCGGCGCCGAGCTTGAAATCCGAACGGTAAAATTCTTCGAGGCCCCGTTGTGTTCTCACGACGAAAATCAGTTCGGATGCGTCCGCGCCAGCCTGCAGGCCGAAACTGACGGCTCCGATGTTATAAAACGCCGGCTGCGACCATTCTCCGGTCTGTTCATCGTGCACG
>DASVBB010000190.1:0-15685 GCA_036376045.1 Nitrospira sp. | reverse complement strand
CCGAGCCCGAAGCCGCTCAGGATGGTCACATAGATTTCCGCCGCCATGAGCGAGCGCCACGCAAACGCCCAGCCTTGCTTCATGCCGCTCAGCAAAAAGGGAAGGGCGGCCGGAAGAATGACGTGTGTCCAGGTATGCAAGCCGGTGGACCCCATCGTGCGCGCGGCGCGGCTGTAGATCGGCGGAATCGTCCGCACCCCGTTGTCTGTGGCGAGAATCAACGACCAGACCGTGCCCATCACCACGACAAACAACATGGCGGACTCGCTCTGCCCGAACCAGAGCAGGGCCAGTGGTACCCAGCAGACGCTCGGCAGCGTTTGGAGTCCCAGCGCCATAATGCCGATCGTGTCGTGGCACCACCGGGATGATGCGGTCAAGAAACCGAGAGGAAGTCCGACGATGATGCCCAACCCATAGCCGATGAGCAGCCGGCGCACCGTCACGAGCGTAGCTTCCCATAGCGTACCGTCCTGCGCCGCACCCCACAGATACTCAAAGACGCTGGCCGGAGAAGGCAAGAGCAGCGGCGACCAGATTTGCGCCTTGACGGCCACATGCCAGGCGACGACCAGAGCCACGAAGAATGACGATGCGGCCAACCAGCGCGCGATCAACCGGCCACCTCCGACTCGACGTAGCCTTTTAAGACGCGGGTGATCTCGGTGGCATAGCGGGCGAGATCCACGCTGTTGATGTCGCGCGGTCTGGGGAGCGGGATCGAGAACTCTTCCCGGATACGTCCGGGATGGGGGGAGAACAGGATGACGCGATCGCCGAGACAGACGGCTTCGCGGACGTTGTGAGTGACGAACACGATCGTTTTGCGATGGTGACTCCAGATGCGCTGGATGTCGCCGTAGAGCTGCTCACGCGTCAACGCATCCAATGCGCCGAACGGTTCGTCCATCAACAGCACGCTTGGATTGGGGGCCAGGGCCCGTGCCAGCGCGACACGTTGTTTCATGCCGCCCGACAGTTCATGGACGTTGGAGTGCATGAACCGTTTGAGGCCGACCAGTTCAAGGAAATATTCCGCCTTCTCCAAACGCTCGGCGGCGTTCAGGCCGTTACTGAGCTTCAAGCCGAAGAGGACGTTACCCAGCACGGTGAGCCAAGGAAACAGCGCCGATTCCTGGAACATCATCAGCCGGTGCGGGCCGGGTTCACCGATGGGCTTGCCATCGGCCTGGACGATGCCGCGGTCGGCATGATCAAGGCCGGCAATGATGTTGAGTAACGTCGATTTCCCGCAGCCGCTCGGGCCGACCAGGCAGACGAACTCGCCCTCGGCAATACGGAGTGACACGTCATCGAGTGCATGGACGTGCAAGGAGCTGGTCTGGAACCATTTCGACACGTGTTCCAGGACGAGCTTCGCGGACTGCGATTGTGCCGGCGGTTGTTCCATCGTGAACATGTCAATTCACTCGTTCGATCAGCCGCGAGAGATCCGGCGCCGATCGGATAAAGCCGGCACGTTGTGCATCCGCAACAAAATGTTTGTATTCGTCCAAGGAAGGATCATTGGTGAGCACGATGCGCTTCCACGTTTGCGCAATCAACTCCGCCGACACCTCGGCTTTGGTTTCTGCGGCCAGCTCCTGCCGGACTATCTGTTTGGCTTCATCCGGATGAGCGAGAATCCATTGCGTCAATTCCTGGTGCGCGCGAACGAATTTGGCCGCCAGGTCATGCTTTCGCTTCAGGAACTTCACACCAGAGACCAGAACCGTGATGCTGTCTTTCGATTGCTCGACGATCACTTTTCCACCTGCATCACGCTCCAATCGGGACACCCATGGTTCAACCGTCCAAACGGCGTCCAACTTCTTGGTCTTAAACAATGCGAGCTGGTCCGGGTTCGGCGTCGGGATGATCGACGCGTCACCGCCGGTCTGGGTAATTTTCAGACCACCGTTCGCGAGCCAGGCTCGGCAGGCGATGTCCTGGGTATTACCGAGTTGTGGCGTCGCGATGATCTTGCCCCTGAAATCGGACGGCTGTTTCAGACCAGAGTCTGGTTGTACAACAAGGGCCGCGCCTCCAGCGGCCGCGGCCGCGACTATTCTAATCTCCTCGCCATTGGATTTTGTATAGGCATTTAAGGCCGGACTTGGCCCGACATAGGTGAGGTCGATCGAGTCGGCCAGAATGGCTTCCATGGCGCTCGGACCGGCGTTGTAGATGTACCACTCGATTTTGACGTCGGGTCCCAGCCGCTGCTCGAACCACCCTTTGCCCGTTCGCGAGAGATGGTGTGCCACCAGCCCTTGAACGTGTGTGACATTGGGAAAATGGCCCACCCGGATCGTATCGCCCGCGGCAGCGAGGGAGGGAGCAGTCGCCATGAGATATCCGAACACGAGGACCCACATCATGTGCATGCGTTCACCTTTCTATGAGATTGAGACCAGAGAAGAAGCGGTTAATGCCGCCGCCGCCAGAAGGCGAGTAGAGTCCAACAAGGGCAGAGCGGAGACTTCTTGCGGAAGCAACAAGGGGAGCTCCGTGCAGCCCAAGATGACGGCCTCAACACCCTTGCCCGCCATCGTCGCAATGATCCTCCGGACATGCTCGCGGGAGTGAGGGGTATAGGCTCCTCGAATCAGTTCTGTTCGGATGATCCTGTCCAGTTCGATGCGCTGGGAAGCCGTCGGCAGCACGATCTCGATTCCCTCCTTCTCAAACCTTGGCTGGTAGACGGCTCCTTCCATGACCGCCTGAGTTCCGAGGAGGCCGACCTGCCGGTACTTCCGGCGGCCCGCCTCAGCCTCCACCGCAGCGGCGATGTGCAGCCACGGCACCGAGGAGATGACGAAATCAAATGCGCGATGCAACGTATTGTTGGGGCAGATGATCAGCTCGGCCCCGGCTTGCGCCAGGACCGACGCCGATCGGGACATGAGCGCTGCCACGCCGACCCAATCTTCGGCATCGATGGCAGCGAGATAGACCTCCAGCGGCAGCGCGTGCATGGTGATTTCAGGATGGGCACGCCGGCCCGTGAGACGCTCCGCTTCATGGCAGAGGGTTCGATAGCAGAGCGCGGCACCGTCCGCAGTTCCCGCGACGATGCCGATGTGGGGCACATGGTTCGACATGATCATCCCTTGGTCCTCACCGTCCTCGATGCCGGGCACCGCTCACGGTTTGTTCTGCGTGCGAGGCTCCAGACCCGGATAGGTCGGAAGCGCGGCCAATGCGTCGCGATACTTGATCTGCAACTCTTCGCGCTGGTCGGGAGCAAAGAGATTTCCCCGCGATTTCACCTTGATCAGGTACGTTTCAGGCTCGAACGTCACGTCAAACCCTGTCGATCGCTCCGGGACGTTCGGCATCTGCCGTTCATATTTGTTGATATCGGGTTCCGGCCCATGCCGGTCGTGCACTTCGCTGAGTGAAAGAAAGAGGGTATCCTGGCGAATGGAGAGCCAACCGGTGGTGCTCTCCTCGTCTCCCTGATCAGTCGCATGGCTCAGGTGAAAATAGACCCGTTCATCCGGTGCAACCTGGGCCAGGGCCTTAGAAATGGGCGGCGCCAATACAGCAATTTCCTCATTGCGGAACGCCCGAGTCTTGTCGGCCTCTCCCGCAAACAACCGGTGAATGAAATTGCGTTGTTCCCAACTGCGCACGCTTCGCAGCAAGGTGCCGACTTCTGCCGGCGTCAGGCTCGCCGGATGCGTGTTGGAAGTCGAGTCGGGGTCTTTCACAATGCGAACCTGATTCCTTCCGGACTCGTAAATTGTTTTTGGCGGCGCGTCGGGAGTACCGGCGCAACCCACAACGGCCACCAATGCCGTGACCGCCAGCAATGATCGAGTGAATACCAGATGATGAGAGCGCATTATCCGATCGTTCATGGTTTGACCTCCTGGCGTCGCAGCAACCCGATTTTTTCTCCGGCCTGATCGAATCCATACTTTTTCAGCTCATCCTGAGTTCCGGAAGAAAGCAGGAACTCAATGAAATCGCCGGAAGCCGTGATGTTCCTCGCCGTCCAGACAATCGCTACGCCGTACTGAATCGGCGAATGGGAGTCGGGCGGTGCCGTATCGAGAATACGGACATGGCTGTCCGTAATGGCGTCTGTCCTGTAGACCACGCCGATTTCAGCCTCTCCTTTGGAGACCAGATCCAGCACGGCTCGAGAATGTTCGCCATAGACGTATTGAGATTTCAGCTTAGGATCAAGCTTGCTGAATTTGAGAAATTGTGCCGCAACCTTTCCCACCGAGGAGGTCTTCGGATCCCCCACGGCGATCCGCCGCACAGGAACCGAATGCAGATCTTCGATGGAGCGAATGGGTGCGGGAAGGACGGGCCCAGTGATCAACACCAGCGACGTGCCTGCATAGATCCGTTTCGTCCCTTCGATGACCAACCCTTTGCTTCCGAGCTGGTCAATTTCCTCTGAAAGAGACGGCAAAAACACATCGACCGGCGCCCCTTCCTCGATCTGTTTGCGAAGCGTTTGCGATGGTCCGTAAATCACGCGGACGTTCACTTCCGGGTGTTGTGACTCAAAGGCCGGAAGCACTTTACGCAGAGCATCTTTCAGGCTGTTCGCTGCGGCAATGGTGAACGTTTCCGGCTGCGCAGCGACGCGATCGGGAGCCCACACCGATATGGCAAGAAGAACGGGCAGAAACATCAATAACTGAGTCACGCGATTGGTCTTCATGGTTGTCCTCGATCTAGAAGTAGAACTGGTATTGTACGTTAATACGATTTTCGACCAGTTTCTGGCCGAATCCCGGTTGACTTTCAAACGGAAACCGATCGGGTGCGCGCCCGCCGCTTCCCATGGTGATGTTGGAGTAATCGATGACCAGGCGGTTGTTGTAGGTGCCGTCGAAGCTGTAATTGAGGGCGGCTCCGAACTCATAGGTGAGATCCTGCTGTTGTTTCGTCGAGGGATCGAGGATTCCATAACGGAGCGCGACTTCCAGTTTCCGGGGGATGACGTACTTTCCGCCCTGGACGTACCAGCCCCAGGCTTGCCCGAGAGACACCGGGGGCCCCTGGATCGCGGCTGTCGGGATTGTCGTCAGGTCGAAGGGTTGAGTTCCTGAGTTTGCGTTCCTGACCCGTTGATGCCGATAGTACGCTTCAGCGTGGAGCGACCATCCCTGGTATTTGAAGACGAAATCCGTTGCATAAGTCTGAAAATCATAAATGCCTCCGCCGAGGAGCCGTCCATTCATGGATTTCGTGACGGCTTGGCGGTACGCACGGTCGACGATGTCGGAGCGTGTCGAGCTCAGATAGTTTTGCGCAGGATCGTACGCATAGCCGAAGCCAATGGCTGACTGGGGCGTTCGCGAGTTCACAATGTCTCCCCAACCGTACCCCGGATTGCCCGCGATCTTGTACAGCAGTCGGGCCGTGTACATGAGTTCCCCGCTCATGAAGCGGGTATCATAGTTATAGGTGCGTGTGACGCCTGAATTCACGCCACCACCTCCCGTCGGCGGCAGCACATTTTGGCTCACAGAGGTTCCATCACGCCCCAAGTTTGGTCCCACGCCGCCCCACACACCGAACGCGTAGTTGAATTTGTATTGCTCCTCATCGCTCAGGATACTGACGCCGATGTCGCGAGCGTTTTGGAGGTTGGAGGCAAACATGTTCTGGACGATCATGTTGTCTGAAAAGCTCGACGTCGCAATGGGGCTGATCAATGCCCGATTGAACCACACCTTTTGTTGCCCGACTTGAATGTTGGCCCAAGGGATATGCCAGGATGACACATATGCGTCCATGAGGCCGGCCTTGCCGTTGCTGCCCTCTTGATTCGATGGCGTCGAATCCATCTGCAAGGAGACGTTGTAGCGGAAATTAGGGTCGAAGGCATAACCCATAAATTGCAATCGCGCGCGAGGAACGAGAAATTGGCTGGAGTCGGCTTGCCGCCTGTAGGCTCTAAACTCCACCTGGCCGCCGAGGATTTCTTCATTCCGGGAGTCGCCGATGGATCCCCAGGCCTTATTGTAGGTGCTGTATGTGTAGCGAGTCTGCACCATGAGCCGCATTTTGAGAAAGAATCTGTCGCCGACCCGGATGTTCAACCCGTTGTTGACATCGATGTTGAAATTCGGTTTGGCGAGACGCTCCTTGGTTTCCAACGTGCGAAGGCCTTTATTGTACTCTTCCTCAGAGATCACCCCTTTCAGGTACAGATACTTTAGCCCCGGGTCTTCGCTGGAAGAGTATTCCCATCTGCCTTCTTTCTTCACGAACTGGCCCTCTTCAACTGCCCGAGCAATGCCAGGTGGGGCAAGCAGGGTGAGTGCACTCACGGCCAACACCACTAATCCGGAAATTCTCATGTCTCACTCCTTGTGACATGGGAACTTCCGGTGGTCCGGTCAGTTCACACTGAATTGTAGGCCCGGTGTTTTCGCCTTCAGTGGTCTGATAGGCGATCTATCCCTCAAGAGCGGAACATCAGATCACTTCATCCAACCAACGATGCGCGTCGCGGCGATTCCAGTTCGACGCGCACCTTCTCTCTGCGCTCGATCTGTACGACCTTGGAATCGTGGACGATGATTTCCACGGATCCGAAACGGAGGTCTTTCAAAGCCTGCAGGATCGTTTGCTCGATGTTGTAGCCGTCGTCAGATCGCATAGGACCCTCACCTGTGCTCTTTAATGGTTTAATCTACAGTATTCCGCTAGGCTTTATGAGTGATTATTAATACATTAACATTATCTAGATTGTCAACAATATTTTTTATAGATTCAGACACCGCATCGCCTCTACTAAAATGGCAGTAAAAGCGCTTTCAGAGAGCAACTATACTTGACTAAGGTCAATTATAAATGATATCTGATCGCCGCATATGGCCAAAAATAAACCCTCTCAGATGTTTCAGAATCGTCTCAAGAGCGTCCGGATCGCCAAAGGACTTTCGCAGGGGGAGCTCGCGGAGAAATCCGGCATCACGAGGCAGGCGATCTCGGCCGTTGAATCGGAGATCTACCTCCCGAGTACCGGCGTCGCTCTGCAACTCGCCTCGATACTGGCCTGTCGTGTGGAAGATCTCTTCAGTCTTGTCCTCTCCGACGAAGTCGTCGAGGGAACCTTCATCGGCGTACCACCGGTCGAAACTCCGTCCGTTCCTCTTCGCGTCAAGGTCGCAACGGTCCGTGGCAAAACGATTGTTCGCCCTGTGACGGGGCTCGGCGAGGTGTTGTCCTATACGGTTCCTGCCGACGGCTATCTGGTCGACACCACCACCGAACGATCCGGCATCAAGGCTCGCGTCCGTTTGTCGCGCGAACGAACGGCGGTCGAGCAGGACATTTCAGTCGCCGGCTGCGATCCCGCCATTTTTCTTGCGGGAGAACATCTGCGGCGGCGCAAAGACCACGTTGCGGTCGTGGGCTGGATGATGGGAAGCATGGCGGCGCTCCGTGCATTGGAACGCGGCGAAGTCCATGTGGCCGGCCTCCATCTCTTCGATCCGGCGACCGGCGAATCCAATCTGCCGTTTCTGAAACGCACGTTGAAAGGCACGGCGTACGACGTCGTGACGTTTGCCATCTGGGAGGAGGGGTTTCTGGTGCGATCCGGAAATCCCAAAAGTATCCGCGACGCCGCTGATCTGGCCGACCCGAACGTGACGATCATCAACCGGGAGGAGGGATCGGGGGCCCGGCTCCTCCTCGATCAACGTTTGCGTGCCGCCGGAGTGACCTCGTCGCACCTTCGAGGCTATGAGAGCATCGCTCGTTCGCATTTCGAGGTCGCACGCGCCATCGCCGGTCAGCAGGCCGATGTCGGCATCGGCATTCGCTCGGCCGCTTCTCTCTTCGGCTTGGATTTCGTGCCGATACAGGCTGCCCGCTACGACCTTGTCGTCCCCACGCCGTATCTCAAGTGGCACCCGACGCTCGCAGGTCTGTTCGACACGCTCGTCAGCAGGCCTTTCCGGAACGAAATTGAGGCGCTAGGGGGATACGACACCCGGGAGACGGGGAAAATGCACTCGCTGAGCTAAGGAGCCACCATGATCTGGGGTCGCATTGTCAGTGTCAGCATTGTTGGCTTGATGATCATGCATATGTCGCCGGCTTCTGCGACCGAGCAATTGGTGATTGCGACATCGCCGAGTATGCGGACGGCCGTAGAAGCACTGGGACGTCAGTTCGAGAAAACGCATCCGGATGTCCGGGTTCGACTGTACTTTGATTCGGGGCTCGACCTTCGCCGCACGATCGCCGGCATGGAGAACAGTCCCATCGGCCAGTATTTCATCGGCTCAGGTCCTATTCATCTCGTGGCACCAGGCGGGGATGAGCTCATTACTCGTCTTGAGTGGAGATATTACGTCCTGCCCGGCACGAAGCGGCCTTACGCCGAGGTCCCACTGGTGATGGTCGTTCCCGAGGCGCTTGTCGATGCGCCGACATCGTTCGACGCGTTGGCCCGCGATCAGAAGTTGCGGATCGCGATCGGAGATCCGGAGCTCACCACCCTGGGACAGACCACCAAGCAGCTGTTCGCGAGGTTAGGGATCTGGGAGGCCGTTGAGCAGAGATTGGATAAAGCGAGCGACACACGCTCGGTGTTGGATCATCTTCTCAATGGAGAGGCTGATGTCGGCATTCTCTTCGGACCTGATGCGGTGCAGGAGAGCCAACGCGTCAGGGTCGTGGCCGTGGCTGACACCGGAACCGTTCCTCCCATCATCCATTCGATGGCCATGGAGCGCTATTGCCCCAATCGAGCGCTCTGCCTGGAGTTCCTTACGTTCATCCAGTCGGCAGACGCTCAGTCAGAACTGAAACGTCTCGGGTTCACGTCCCCCGCCCAAATTCAATCCCTGAAACGGTAACCCATGTCGGGCTGATCCGCTGTTCATGAGGAGGAGAGAGTCATGTCCGCTCATAACGTATGTCCATCGTGGTTTCTTCTCTGTGGGTTGATTGCCGGTGTGCTCGTGGAGGGCTGTGCGAGATTGCCGTACACCACGCAGGTCCTGCATGAGGATCGACGGGTGGTGGTGACCCTGCAGCGGGACCCGGATGCAGCGCCCTACACCCATCCGGTGCACCTGCAAGCCGACGAAGTGACTGCCGTGCTGAATGGATTCTCATTCCGTGAAAAGCAGCGATTGCCGCTCCGGTGGTTCGCAGAAGAAGTGCCGCCGAAGAAGATTTTCAGGTCCGATGAAATGCAGGCGCTCGTGCCGTTTTTGGTCGAAGGACTCGAAAAGGCTGCACCAGACGAACGGGTGTACTTCCAGGTGCTCGCTCCCGGAATGAATCCCGCAGCCGAACGGGACACGACCGCCGGATGGATCGCCGTGAGAGAGCCCTTTCTCCATCTCGTGCTCGAGCACTATCACGCCCAGTTTCCCGTCAGGAAATCAGAACAGTGGGATCTCCGGTATCCCGCTACGCCGCCGCTACCGAAAACCTATCTCCTCTACTTCGAGCCAGGACGGTTTTGGGAGACAGAGCCGGAGAGCGGCCGTCAGGCCGTGCAGCTCCGTGAATTTCTCAAGGTCGCTGTTCCTGCCTCCGCGAGATAGGGCACCCGGACAGAGAGCTGCTGAAACCTCTTACTCATTCATCTTCTTTGCTTCGTGGAGGGTTTCATGGAATCGGCAAGACGCATCGATCGTATCCCGCGGCCAGGTTGTTGGAGAAAAGGCCTCATCGTCCTCCTGATGGGGTGTTTCTGTCACGTCATCCCGGTCTTCTCCGCTCTTGCGGTGGATTCCGGACGACTCGTCGAAAAGGACGGGCAGTACGTGTTCGTCGAAAGCATGGACCCGGCCACCAGGCTGTTATTGGAACGGTCCTATGAGAAAGGCATTATTACGCAGGAGGAACGGGACAAGGCCATCAAAGACTCCGAAACACGCGCCTATCTCATGCAGCCGAGTTTCAAGCTCTGGTACGACCGTGGGTTCAATTTTTCGATGAACGATAACGCCTTTCTCCTCAAGATCCGCGGACGCATGCAGTTACGTGAAACCACCCGTTGGAGGAACGACGCCTGGAGGAATCCGGGCGACGCGAAGAATTATCCGGAACTGTTGGGGGTATTTGGCGACTACCGAGCAAACCGTTCAGAAGATTTTGCGTCGCAGTTCAATCTGCGCAGGGCACGGTTGCTGTTCCTCGGGCATCTTCTGAGCCCGGACTTCAAATACTTTCTCCAGATCGGGTTTGAGACCGCCGAAAACGCGCAAACGCCCGGATCCGCCAACCTTCTCGATTATTACGTCTTGAGCACCCACTTTCCACTGTTCAACGTTCAGTTGGGCCAATACAAAGTCTTCTTCAACCGTTCACAGATCAACAATACGGCGTCCATGCAATTCGCCGAACGCGCACCCGTGCAAGACGCGTTCACTGCGAGCGGGCTCAACCGACGGGATATCGGGTTGACGATCATGAATGATGATGAAATCTACCCCGTCAACTACTACTTCGGCCTCTTCAACGGCGCCGGACCGTTGTTCAACCGCTACGGCAGCTACGACAGCGAGGAAGCCACAGCCGGATGTCCGGGCGGCCAAACAGGCGGCAATCCGTTTCCGTCTCCGGCCGGCTGTCCGACGAACTCGCGGAACCTCAATGCCAATTTCCGGAATGAGATCGACAAACTGATGTATGCCGGCAGGCTGCAGTGGAACATCCTGGGACGTCCGGGATATGGCGAAGGCGATTTGGCCTATTCAGAATCGCCTCAAATGGCGGTCGGCGGCGGACTGGCGTACAACCCCGGCATCAATACAAGTACGGACAACGCGTTCGTCGGCATCGATCTGGCCAATCTCAATTTTCGCCGGCAGTTGGCGACATTCGGGAACGGCCGCCAGTTGGGGTGGGGCGTCGTCAATTATACGACCTACGCGTTCGATGGCGTTTTGAAGTACCGAGGATTCTCCCTGCAGGGTGAGTGGTACTTCAAGAACATTGAACGGACATTCAAAGGTGCACCGTGTTTGCAATTTAACGCGGCCGGCGCCTGTACAGCCGTGACGCCTCAGCTCCTGGGGAACGCCACCGGCTGGTATGTGCAGTCCGGCTACTATCTCATTCCCAGGCATTTGGAAATTGCCGCTCGCTATTCCTATTGGGATCCGGACACCAATGCGTCCGGTGATTTGATCAAGGAGGTGGATGCGTCGCTGAATTGGTTTCCCTTCGGGACCTACGATTATCAGCTCATGCTGACGTACAGCAACCTGGCGATGGGCACTGGCGGTTATGCGATCGGTCGCAGCGCGCCTCTGCCGACGCAGCCGCCCGGAGCGGTCAATCCATCAGGCCTGGTGCCGCTCGACGCGCGAGGCGGAACCTTGGTCGAGAATGCCATTCGTGTGCAATTGCAGATCTTTTTCTGAGCCACGGAGGTCGAATCATGATCACCCGCAAGACGGAATCGGTTTCCTTTCCGGATAACCGCGCCACGGTGTCTGGGAGAGGCGAGAGCGGCAGTCTCTGTGCCGAAGGCACCCTCATGAATTGGGTGAGGGGGGTTGTCCATTCTCACCATGTCGGTCTGGTCCGATCCGGTGTTCGGATCAAGGTCGGTGTACGCACGGATCTCCGCGTCAGATGGACGAAGAAGGAAGGCCGGAGTTTCGTCGTTGGTCAACCGGTAGTCGCGATGTTCCCTGCAGCTATGGTCCGCTTGGAAAGCGGCATGTTTCGCCGCGGCAAACAGCGATGGAATCGCTGGGTGGGGCGCATTGTCTTGATCGAGCAAGTAGAAGCGGGAGCCCTGTATACGGTAAAAGTGCATGGAGAGGAATGGACGATCAAGAGTTGGGGGCCCATCCTGGGCATGCAAGGGGCGAGCAGATCTTGGGACGTCGTGAATATTGTCGTCGATCCACAGGTGGTGGAGCTTTCGCTCGCCGCTCCCTGCGTACTTGTCAGGCATACATAAGGGAAAGGTACCTTCATGACGATACAATCATCCGTAAAGAACTTATTCTCGGCAGCGTGTGTGGCTGTGGTCGTAGGTCTGGCCTGGCATCTTGCGTTCACCCAGAACGCTTTTGCCGAAGAGATTGCGATCGCTGCGGCGTCGGATTTGAATTTCGCGATCAAAGACCTGATTGCCGAGTATGAAAAAGCGACGGGGAACCATGTCAAATTGTCCCTTGGGTCGTCCGGAAACTTCTATGCGCAGATTCAAAACGGCGCTCCGTTCGATCTCTATTTTTCGGCGGACATTGGCTACCCCAAGAAACTCGAAGAGGCGGGACTCACGGTGCCAGGATCGCTGTACCGCTATGCCATCGGCCGGATCGTGTTATGGACGAATCACACCTCCCATCGGGATGTTTCCAAGGGCTTGGAAGGCCTGCGTGATTCCGCCGTCAAGAAAATTGCGATCGCCAATCCGAAGCACGCCCCGTATGGGCGCGCGGCCGTTGCGGCGATGGAGCATTATAAAGTGTATGACGCGGCCAAAGACCGATTGGTGTTGGGAGAGAATATCTCGCAGGCCGCCCAGTTCATAGAATCCGGGGCGTGCGACGTGGGCATTATTGCATTGTCCCTGGCGCTCGCGCCGACGATGAAAGCGGCAGGCACCTATTGGGAAATACCGGGAGAGGCCCACCCACCGTTGGAGCAGGGAGCGGCGATATTAAAGTCCTCGAAAGAGCAGAAGACGGCTCAACAGTTTGTGGAGTTCATGCGAAGCACTCGAGGACAGGAGATCATGCACCGGTATGGATTTACGGCTCCTCAATAACGCGATCTGGTTGTTCATGCTTGTGCTGAGCGGCTGTTCCGATGCCGTGCAGATGACGCACGAAACGGAAGACGGCGGCGTGGTGAGCTATCTGTTCAAGGAAGACCGAGGCGGGCCGATGGGATCGCCGCACCGCAAAGCGGCATTGAAGCTCATCGATGAGAAGTGCCCCCGGGGCTATTTCGTGGTGCGCGACGGCGAGATGAAAGGCTACGGCAGCATGTCCAGTGGCGAAGGCGAGGAAGGGGAAATCACGGGCCGGCGATGGGGGATTCAATTCCGATGCAAGTAGGAGCGGTATGCGCGCGGTTTTGATGGTAGTCAGTCTTCTTTGGGGGCTTGCGGCGACGAGCGTTCAGGCCGAAGAGCCGCTGACCTGTGGGTCTTCCTCAACGGAAGGATTCTCCAACATTCAAATTGAAACCTCGGACATCACGCTGCATGAACGGTTGTTCGAGCTGGTCTTTCACGCACCCAGCATTCAACGGTTGGACCATCCGCAAACCGACCTGATTCGCATCTATTGTCTCCGGGATGTGGTGGTGGCGATCAGGCAGGACCTTCGTCATCCCCGTCAGACCGGATGGGTGCAAGTCAACTTTTGGGTCAAGGATGTGGGCTCGATTCATCAAACGCTGCAGTCAGCGGTGCGGGACTCGGCACTGGCCGGACTGTCGGACGCCGACCGGGACAAAGTCGTCCGGTTTCGCATGAAACCGGGTGTCATGCGAGGGGATCGAAAGGTCGACCGTCTGGAGGTCTATGGACCCGAGGGATTTCTGATCGGGTTTGATCAACCACAATAAACCAAGGAGGAGGCGATGAAGCTGAGCGCACGCAACCAATTTCAAGGCACCGTGACCCGCATTACCGAGGGTCAAGCGATGGCCGAGGTGTCGGTCAAGGTGGGTAATCTCGAGTTTATTGCCGCGATCACCGAAGGATCGGTGAAAAATATGGGTCTCAAGGTCAATGATTCGGTCACGGTGGCGGTGAAAGCCACCGAGGTCATGATTGGCAAGTAGCCGCTGGCCCTTTGACGCCGGCAGGAGGTGAAAAGGTCCGTCGACACTGACGGACTTTTTCATCATCCGACAGGGGTACCACATGAACTGGACAGCGATTTGGGTCACCTGCAAGTTGGCAAGCCTGACGTCGGTGGCGCTGCTCATCATCGGCTTGCCGATTGCCTATTGGCTGACTTTTTCAAAGTGGCGATGGAAATTTCTCATCGAATCCATCGTGGCCCTTCCCCTGGTGCTGCCGCCGACGGTACTGGGGTTCTACATTCTGGTCGCCATCGGTCCCCATAGTCCGCTCGGCCGGCTGTATAGCGACGTCGTCGGCCAGACGCTGCCGTTCAGCTTTCAGGGATTGCTCGTGGCCTCGATTCTGTATAGCCTGCCCTTTGCCGTTCAACCCTTCGCGACGGCCTTCGCGCAAGTCGACCGTAAACTGATCGAAGCCTCCTGGACGCTGGGGCTCTCCAAGGCCAAGACCTTTTTCAAGCTGATCATGCCGCTTTCTGCAGCCGGCTTGATCACAGGAGCGGTCCTGAGCTTCGCTCATACCCTCGGGGAATTCGGGGTCGTCTTGATGGTTGGCGGAAACATTGAAGGCGTGACCCGCACCATTTCCATCGACATCTACGACGATGTGCAGGCACTCAATTATGGAGCCGCGGCGAACACGGCGTTATTCCTGTTGATGGTGTCCTACGCCGTCTTGTTGTTGATCTACGCGATGAATCGCAAAGCCTGGACGGTATGGCCGCAGAAGTAACGATCGACATTACCAAGACCTTCCCGGGGCGCGCACCGATCAGCGCAGTGCTCAATTATCCGCTCCAGCAAGCCACCGCTCTGGTATTGTTCGGTCCGTCAGGGTCCGGAAAAACGACCGTCCTCCGGTGCATCGCCGGTCTGGAGTGGCCGGAGCGAGGGCACATTCGTTTCATCTCGAGAACCTGGCTCGACACCCGTGCGGGGATCCACGTGGCTCCGCAACTTCGTCAGATCGGGTACATGGCACAGGACTATGCCTTATTCCCCACCTATACGGTCGCGGGAAACATTGCCTATGGACTGACGGCGCTTTCGGCGGCCGAACGGAAGAAACGTGTCGATGAGATGACGGATCTTTTTCAATTGCGCGGCTTTGAATCGGCCAGCCCCAGAGAACTCTCCGGTGGACAGCAGCAGCGAGTGGCCCTGGCCAGGGCGGTGGCGCCTCGACCGCAGTTGCTCCTGCTTGATGAGCCGCTCTCCGCTCTCGACGTGCCGACAAGGATGCAACTTCGGGGAGAGCTCCGGACGTTGCTGAAGCGCCTCGCCGTGCCTTCCATGATTGTGACCCATGACTGGGCCGAAACGCTGACGTTGGGTGACGTCGTGGCGGTAATGGGAGAGGGCCAGGTCCTTCAGGTCGGTCCGCCTCAGGACGTCTTCTGTCGACCGGTCAACGCGGCGGTGGCCCAGATCGTCGGGGTCGAAACCGTTATCGAAGGCCATGTCGTTGAGGAGTCCAATGGATTGGCGACTGTTCGTGTGAATGGGACTCTGCTCAAAGGACTCGGCGGGTATGAGATCGGCTCACCGGTGTTCGTGTGCATCCGCGCGGAAGATGTGGTGTTGGAGCAGAGCGGAACCGGACTGACCAGCGCGAGAAACCATCTGAACGGAAAAGTCAGCGAGATCGTTCCACATGGCGTGATGGTTCACGTGAAAATTGACTGTGGCTTCCCGCTGATGGCCATGGTGACCAGGGGAGCGCAAGAGGAATTGCGGCTCGAATTGGGGTCTCCGGTCGTGGCGGTCATTAAGGCGGGGGCCGTCCATTTGGTTCCAAGAAATTGAATAGTTTGTAGCCCCCTAGGGGTCTCCCCAGCTTCTGTGGATAAGCCTGTGCGTAATCTTAGACCCTTCACTCGAATTCCTGCAGTTCATC